>CAYVUX010000068.1:9699-11506 GCA_964455075.1 uncultured Desulfobacteraceae bacterium
CGCCTATGCAGGCCTTGCCGCCGTGGACATATACCTCGGCGCCACGGAGCCTGCGGAAGACGACCCCCTCAACCGGGTGCATCCGGGCCGGTTCCGATACGGCGGGGGGCATGTCATTCACGACCTGGTTGCCGGGAAGCGCATTGATTTTCAGGCCACGGCATACGGCACGGACTGCTATCCCAATCGGGAGGTCAAAAAGCGAATTACCCTCGAAGACTTGCCCTACGCCGTGCTCTTGAACCCGAGAAACGGGTATCAGAACTACAACTGTGCCGTGAATCTCACCGCCAAGACGGCCTACACTTACATGGGTGTTCTAAAGCCCAACGCCGGAAACGCCAATTACTCCACTTCCGGACAGTTGAGCCCTCTGTTCAATGACCCCTATTATCGAACACTGGGCATCGGGACCCGAATTTTTGTCGGCGGCGCAAAGGGCTACATCCTGGGCCCCGGGACTCAACACAATCCCCATGCCCCAAGAGGAGAAAACGGTGTTCCGGTCTCGCCGGCAGGCACCCTCATGGTCATGGGCAATCTGAAGGATATGGATCCCAAGTGGGTGGCCGGAGCCAGCATACTGGGTTACGGGTGTTCCCTCCCCATGGGAGTAGGCGTTCCCATTCCCATTCTGGATGCCGAGATGGCCCGATTCACCGCCGTAAGCGATGAAGAACTCTTCACCCAGATCATCGATTATGGAAAGGATTATCCCCAAGGGCAAGCCGTGAGCCTCGGACAGGTGAGCTACGCCGAGTTGAAAAGCGGGAGTATCAATTACAACGGCCAGGAAATCCCCTCCGTTCCGCTTTCCTCTTACCCGCGAGCCCTGGAAATCGCGGGCATCCTCAAGGATTGGATTGAGCGCGGCGAGTTTCTCCTCAGCGAGCCGCAGGAGACGCTTCCCTCGGCCTGAGGTCCTCGCCTCTGATAGACGTTTCCCTGATTTCCGGGGCTTACTCCGCTCCTACAAATGACCCCTCTCCTCTTCTCTGTAGGAGCGGGCTTGCCCGCGAATCATCCGGATCACGCCTGCCGACGGAGGGGAAAGGGCCATCCGCCGGCTCTCCAAAAGTGGTGTACCAGTCTATCCCCCGGATGGAAGATCATTCGCGGCTCACGCCGCTCCTACACAAGCGCTTCCGATCCCTCTTGCAGGAGCGGACTCGACCCGAAGCGGCCCGGCCTGATTTTCACGGCCGGACCGCGTCTTCCGCGATCTCAGTCAAAGAGCGGAAATGTCCTCGGCATAAATGCGTCAAACACCGGGGTCATACTGAAGAAGTGGTCATCAAAGTCCGGCATGGCCGACGGCCCCACGCGGATGTCCCCGGATTCTCCCAGCGGGAACATGCTCTGGATGCGCACAGGGCCTTCGGGCCCATACTCTACGCAGTGTGCGTAGGTGGACCGGGAAGAGAACGGCGTGGACCATACCTTTCCGAACAGATCGTGACGGTAGGGGATCTCGCCCCGCTTATCCTTACCCCATGGAAGCGGGCCCAGGGCTTCCCGCGCGTTTTCCAGGGCCTGAACGATGATCTCCTCCGGGCTCTGGGGAGCGGCCGGATCCGAGTTGTTCTGGAACCAGTTGTAGCGGTTGACGATCCCGGCCTCATCTCCGGCCAGGCCCCTGAGCATCACGTTGAACAGAACCGTGGTGCTCTCGCCGGCAAAAAGCTCCATGCCCAGTTCATCTTGAAACGTTAGACGCACGGCCTCGCGGATCCATGCATCCATGAGCATCCACGCGTCCGCCCGGTCCGGACCGCCCACCCAGTTTGCCTGGCCGCCCTCAACGAAA
>CAYVUX010000069.1:0-11390 GCA_964455075.1 uncultured Desulfobacteraceae bacterium
TTCGAGAAGGATTTTTCCTTCGCTGTTGTTGTAACTTTTCAGTCTGGCGCGCAGAATCTTTTGCTCTCCAAAAATACTTACGAGCTTCACGCCCCCGTCCTCCAACTCGACACGGTCCACGCTTTCCAGGACCATTCTTTCTTTTCCGTTTTCAAGCACATATGCATGCGCTTCGCACATGGCGCCATCCTCCTATCTCAAACAACCTTCAAAAACCTCGTGTCGTTCTACTTGTCAAGGGCGCTCAATGCACGGCGGAGACACTCATTACCCTTTGAGCTTATAGACATCATCTCACGCACGTGTCCGGCGCTTTCATGTTTTCCGGCTTCTTCCAGTTGTCGCGCAAACTTTTCGTATTCATCTTCGTGTTGGTCGTTGTGCGCGATCCAATGCTCCAGCCTGACTCTGGCTTTCTCAATTGCATCCATGGTGCGTTCACTCCGGATTTCCTTTATGCGGTCGAAGACAGAACACCACGGGTTTACCCGTGGATGAATGAGCCTTACCTCGTCTCTGCGTTAGCAGAGGTGAGGTCTGCTCCGCAGGAGCCGTAGACCGTTAGGACCCCGGGCTTGCCCGGGGGTATCTATTTCATAGATGTTAAGGTAAGAAACCAGGGCGTCGATGTCAAATCAAATTGACCGCTGCACACCCTACTCCAGTATCCCGGGCCGCCCTGAAATGTTTCCCCGGACCACTTGCTGCAGAAGCAGTCGAGGTGCCGACCATCAAGTTTTGTCCGTGCGAAGATGAAAGATGGCCGGCATGAAATTTCCCTTCACAAAGGGCCCCTTTGGCCGATTGCCGGCCAAATTAAAGGATTGACTGGCAATGACCGCCGGGCTAAAATTGTATAAAAAATGGCAGCACCTTTGACGAGACGGGCAGCTATCCAAGGAACAGAGAATGCTGCACGTTTTCACACCTTCTGCTGTTCAAAATCCCGTTGAGAGGCCTTTGAAAAGGCACCTTTGAAAAATATTCAATCTTGCTCGATCTCAAGGAACGATTCCGTTAGGCCCAGCGCCCGATCGGAAAAGGTTTTCGGAGATTTTTCAAAGGTCCTGTGGTCCTGTTGATGCGAGACCGATACAGAGCAGCATGCACTTTTTGGCGTTACAGGAGGACGTCAGATGGAGGAAATGCTGAAAGGCAAGAAAGTATTGATAGTGGATGACGAGCCTGATGTACTGGAAACACTGGAAGAGATGCTGGACATGTGTCTGATCGACAAGGCTCCGGACTACGAAACCGCTAGAAAGTTCCTTAATAAAAACAGCTACGATGTGGCCATACTCGACATCATGGGCGTCAGAGGTTACGACCTTCTGGAATTGGCCAATGCCAAAGGAGTGCCTGCCCTCATGCTGACGGCCCATGCCCTGAGCCCGGACAATCTGGTTCGCTCCATTAGAGAAGGGGCCCAATCTTACGTGCCCAAGGACAAGATTTCAGATATTGCCACCTACCTCGCGGAAATCGTCGCCGACGAGGAAGAAGGCAAAGAGAAGTCCGGAAAGTGGTTCGCAAGACTCAAACCTTTCTTCGACAACAAGTTTGGAGCCGGCTGGAGGAAGAAACATGAAAAGTTCTGGGAGGAATTTGACCGGACTCACCCGGTCACCAAAGATGAGCTTGAAAATATGATGTAACGGAAGGCTTCCTGAACAGCCCTGAGAAGCGGCGAAAGGCAGGGAGCCTGTCTGGTAAAGAAAAAAGAATCCTCATCCGTCGGGAAAAGCTTGATCCTAGCCTCTCGGCGGTGCGATCGAGGCCGAACAGCTCCTCGCCCGCTTTGACCTCGATATCCGCCCCTGGCGGACACGTTTCTCAAAGCTCGAGAAACGGCGGTCTCCTATCCTTCTTTCCGGCTTAGGGGCATCTCCACCAGGAACTTTGCGCCCTTTCCCGTATCGCTCTCCAAAGAGAGCCTCCCACCCATGTCTTCCACAAGGACCATCACTCCTGCAAGACCCAGCCCGTGTCCCCTTACAGAACAGCTCGTCGATGAGTCCATCTGAAAATAGCTCTTAAAGATTTCCCTGTGATATACTTCCGGAATCCCCTCTCCGTCGTCCTTTACGGCCACAATCAGAAATTCTTCGGTCTTCTTTACCTCAACCTCCACCGTGCTTTGCCGATGTTTTAAGGCGTTATTCAGGAGGTTGCGGATGATCTGCTTGATCTTGGTTTCGTCCATGCAGATCTCCTGACACCAAAGGGCTTCATCAATCAACAGGCGAAGCCCCTTTTTCCCCAGCGCTTCCCGCAGTTGGCCCAATGTATCGCAGGCCTTGATTTCTTCAGACGTATCGCTGTGGGCCAAGTCGAAGATTTCCACCAGGGCCTGCTCCATGAGATCCGAGAGGCGGAATTGTGTGGGATTGATAATGCCCTCCCGCGCCCTCCCAAGTTCGAGGGCGTCTCCCACCAGGGTCTGGGTGACCCTGGTGTTGCGAAGGACCCTGTGGAGGACCTTCTCCTGTCTTTCTGTGAGAGGTCCGTATTTCTCCTGCCGCGTCAACAGCGACACCACGCCGGCCTCGATCACCGCGAGAGGAACCTTGAGGTCGTGAATGAGGAGATCGATCTTGATTCTTTCCCTGCTCATTGGATATTCACCCCGACTGAAGTCGCCCTTGTCAGGCGACGCGGGCAATTGAGGCTGAGGAGCTGTTTCCTCTTTGGCCTCTTTCTTCCCGCACTCTTTGAATTTTTTGAATATATTGAGCATCACGTTTCATCTTGTAAAGACAAATTTCGTCGCCCGCTCGTGGGTCACGCCGCTCCGGGCAATAGCGGAACCCCCCGCTGTCCTCCCCACGAAAAGACCGCTCTTGAGCCCGGAGAGCGTCTTAAAACAGAAAACTTTCTGGTTTTATAACAAAAATTCCTCTTCGTCTCAACAGGAAGATTGATCGGTCCCGGCGGCCTGTTGGAATATGGGCACGTTGGAACCTGCTCGACAATGCACAAATGGAGCACGCGGAAAATCCTGATGAGGGGGCATCCGCGAACGTGCATCAAGGTAAAGAAAACTGAGGGAGTCACCCAGAGACCGGCGTTTGAATCTTGCCGCAGGTTTCAATAGCTGCTATGAATGACCCCCATGCGCCAAGAAACGCGTCTTGGAACCATCAGAGGGGGGAATTCGTGACAGCTGAAATCGCCCAGTGGATCGTGCGGATCCCGGTTCTTCTTTTTGCCATCACTATTCACGAGTATGCGCACGGGAAAGCTGCGCTATCTTTAGGGGATCCCACCGCAAAGCAGATGGGACGGCTTACCCTCAACCCCCTGCCTCACATAGATCCTTTTGGGGCTATCTGTCTCTTTCTTTTTAACTTTGGGTGGGCGAAGCCCGTGCCGGTCAATCCCCGCTACTTCAGGAAGATCCGAAGCGGGATTGTCATCATGTCGCTTTCCGGACCGGCGGCAAATCTATGCACGGCCTTCCTGGCGGGGCAACTCCTCCGGCACCTGGCCCTTCCCTCGCCTGTCTATCAATTGGCGTTATTGTATCTGCTTCTCATGAACCTTGGCCTGGGGCTCTTCAACCTTCTTCCCATACCGCCGCTCGACGGCTCCCATGTCCTGGAAAATGTTCTTCCCCCTTCGGCGGCCAGAACTTATCGGGAGCTTGGAAAGTACGGCCCGATAGTTCTGATTCTTGTTATTTTGCTCGACAATTTTGCAGGTACGGGAATCCTTGAGCACGTCCTGATCGGGCCCATGAGGGCGCTTGCACGCCTCTTTTCAGGCCTTCCGTTCTGAACGCGGCGGGTCTGCCTGTTACATCATGGTCGTTCTTCACATGAATTCGCGGCCATCCGGAAATGCTTTTCGCGTAGCTGTGCGTTCCCATAGGTCCAAGACACTCCGGCTGGCCCGCAACATGTTTGTCGGGAAAACCTGTAATATTTGCTATTTGACGCATTATGTGATAAAAGACTATAGTATCTAACGGGAAGACCTGGTATGTTATTTTCATCGGGATTATCAAACCTTAATCGTTAGTGAGCGCCCATCCACAAATCATTTTTGGGTCTTGGGAGTTTCCAATGCATAATCGACCCAATAGAGTCGCATCGCATGATAACGAACAACTGGACATGGAGAGGACACAAAAGACCTTTTTGATGGAACGCCGATTGATGCGAAAGAAGAGAGGTTCTTTGGTATCCGTGGGAGCGGGAACAAAGAACAGTCCCGCAAGAATCCAACTATGTCTTGCTGTTTTTCTTATGATGTTCCCGGTTGTGGCGGATTCCGCCGCCCCGGAGACCGAATCTGTTTTCCGAAACTCGCTGGGCATGACCTTTGTTCGTATCCCTGCCGGCACCTACCAGATGGGAAGTCCGCCCGGGGAATCCCACCGGAATGGAAACGAGATACTCCATGAGGTAACGCTAAGCAAGCCCTATTTCATGCAGACTACCGAAGTCACTCTGGAACAATGGTGGTCCGTGATGGGGAAGCAGTTTTTCGGGCAAAGGAAAGGGGAGCCCAATTCGCCTGTGGTCAAAGTCTCCTGGCATGATTGCAAGAATTTCATAAAGAAACTCAATGCCCTCGAAAAGGGAACCTATAGGCTCCCCTCGGAAGCGCAATGGGAGTACGCCTGCAGGGCCGGAACCGGCAAAGCCTACTTCTGGGGAGACGACCTTGGTTGTGGGAGGGCCATGTATGGGAACAAACGTTTCAGGTCTGAGGAGTGCATTGATTACGCGGCAGCAGCCGGCCTTCCCGTTAACGGGCCGGCCCCGGTAAAAAATTACCAGCCAAACGCGTGGGGGCTTTACGACATGCACGGGAACGTCTGGGAATGGTGTGAGGACTGGTACGGAGACTATCCCGACCGGCCTGTTGTCGACCCCAAAGGACCCGACTCCGGTCCGGGCAGGATCAGGCGGGGAGGCAGCTGGTTCAGCGATGAAGCGGCCTGCCGCTGCGCCAATCGTGCATATGGGCACGCATCCGCCAGGTATCAAACAACCGGTTTCCGGCTCGTTCGGGAAATCGAGTAGCCCGGCACTTTGAGCCTCAATGGATCCCAGACCCTTGGAAACGCTTGAAAGCTGGAAGGATCGCATGCGAACCGCGGGAAGTCCCCGAAGGGAAGTGCAGGGCAAGAGAAAGGCCGCGGCCATATGCGATTGTTGAAAAATCCGGCCTCCGGCGTAGCGGATCGTTGGAGACCTTGCGGACACAGCAAAGTCCAAGGCACAGCTTGACAACAAATGGGGCGTCTTCAAAGGTCTCCGAAAGCAAGCTTGAGACTTGATGGATTACACCCCCACACCCGAAAGAGGAGGTTAGAATTGCAACAGCACACTTCCGCCTCGGATCGCATGGAGACACCATTCAAAAGCGGTGTCTCTCAGACCGCCGCCCGCACAAGACAAAAGAGTCAAACAACGTCGGGGAAACCCGTGCGGATCGAAGATCTTCGAAAAGCGGTGACTTCCCTTGAGGAAGACCCTATAAAATCCACCTTTGGGCAGTTTCGACAGGAAATCGCGAGGATAAGGGCCTTTCGGAGAAATGACCGGATCGTGCTTCTCTTTCTCTGGATGCTGGATTCGGTGGGGACCTATATGGCGTTGAATCAAGAAAAGGCTCATCCGGGAGCAAGGTCTCTTCTCCGTTCTCTCTACAATGCCCTGGAGCCTCTGATTCTGAATGCGGAGATGCCGGAGGAGGAAAAGGGGAAGGTACTCCTAGATCAAGTGAAAGATTACCGGGCCCTAAGGACCCGGATTAATATTGAAAAGGATGAATCAGAACCCGAAATGACCCCTGAACCTCGTCTGCCTTTGACCGGGGCTTTGGGAAGTGAAACTTCTTTCCCTGAAGAGGCCGCCGCCGGAGCCCTTCCCCGGGATGACGCTGAGGAAACGAACAAGCGGGGCGGGCAGGCGGGTGATCGGATAACGCCGAAGACGTCCCGATCTCCCCACGAGTCCTTCATGCTGACTCTTGAGGAAGTGAAGAAAAGCATCCGTACCGAGTTCAAGGCTCTCCGAAAGGAACTCGAACACTGGAGGGCTCCCTAGCGTCGAAAACCATTTATGAACGGGCACTCGCGAGGGCCCTCGTCCCTTGCCTTTTGCTTGACCCACTTTTATGACATGGCCGGATTCCGGCCGAAGCGGGGAATGAAATGAGTGCGAACACAGCAACCCATGAAAACACCGTGGAATCGAGGATAAAGGAGGCCAAAGCTTATCAGTCCATGGGGCTTTTTTCCGAATCCATCGCTGTGTATGAGCAGATACTGATGGATGTCCCGGACCTGGACCCGGAGGCAAAAACAGAAATCGAACAAGCGATGGCTGCAATCCACGAGGATCTTGACCTTGCTGAAGATGAAAATATTCAGGGTCTGTCCTCCGAGGATCTGTCCATTATAAAGAAGACCCTCTCCAGCGAGGAGGGCGCATCGGCTATCCTGGACAGCGCCTCCGCATTTATGGAACTTGGGCTTTATACAGACGCCCTCTCCGAATACGAAAGACTCCTTGACATGGGCCATCCTATTGAGGAGACGGTCCCCAAAATGGCCGAGTGTCTGTTCGCGACGCAATCGCCCTACAAAGTTCAGGCGCACTTGGAAAAGATCATTCAGAATCGAAACCTGGATGGGGAGGCCAAGGCGTTTGTCAAGTTCGCCCTTGGCAAGGAGATGGAAAAGCGGGAACTGAAGGAACTGGCGATCGAACTGTACAGGGCCGCCCATGAATTGAACCCGAGCGATCATATCAAGGGCAGGCTCGACGCCCTGATGACGGATCAGTTCTCGAATTCCAGGTACGACTACCTTCTCAGCAAGCAGCTGGTTAGCACGGAAAAACTCCAACAGGCCCTTGCGCTGTCCAAGAAAAGAAAACGCAGCGTGGAATCCATCCTTATCGAAAACTTCAAAATCGAAAAAGAAGAAATAGGAAAATCCCTCGCGTACTACTTCGGCTGCCCTTTCAGGACCTACAATCCGGATCAGCCCGTTCCCGTCGAACTTCTGGGCAGTCTCAAGAAGCCTTTTCTTTTGCAGGAACGTTGGGTTCCCCTGAGCTGGGACAAGAGCGGGGTTGAGATCCTGATAGATGATCCCAAAGATCTCAACAAGACGGACCACATTGGGGCCCTGGTAAAGTCGAAGAAAATCTCGTTCTCGGTAGCCATCAGGGAGGACATTGAAGCGTATATCAAACACTTCTTTGACGGGAAACGATACGAGGAGCAAGTCCCGACAGATCAGCCTGTCAACGAAATGGACTTGATTCCAGACGTGGCGTTCGAGGAGGAAGAGGAAGAGGAGGCTGCAGAGGTCGCGGACGAATTCTCCGAGGCGTCCGGAAAAATTGTCCGGCTCGTTGACCAGGTCATCATCGCTGCATACAGAAAGAGTTCGTCGGATATTCATGTCGAGCCCTCACCTATTACCAAATCCACATCCATCCGGTTTCGCATCGACGGGGTCTGCCAGGAATATCTGAGTGTTCCCAACTCCATGGTGCATGGCATCATTTCAAGGATCAAGATCATGGCCGGCCTGGACATCGCCGAGAGGAGGCTGCCCCAGGACGGCAAGATCAAATTCCGAAGAAAAGGGATCCTTCCTTTCGAACTCAGAGTTGCCACCATCCCTACGGCCGGGAATTTCGAAGATGCCGTATTGAGAATCCTGCCGAATTACGGAGCCATGAAACTCAATGAAATGGGGCTCACGGATCGGAACTACGAGGTGCTGACCAAGGTTTTACAGATGCCTTATGGACTCATCCTGGCTGTGGGACCTACCGGATCCGGCAAAACGACTACTCTGCATTCCGCCCTCGCATACATCAACAAACCGGGAATCAAAATTTGGACAGCGGAAGATCCGATCGAGATCACGCAGCCCGGTCTCAGGCAAGTGGAAGCCAAGCCGAAAATCGGGCTTGATTTTGCGAGAATCATGCGCTCTTTCCTGCGGGCCGACCCCGATGTCATTATGATCGGCGAGATGCGTGATAAAGAAACGGCCTCCATAGGGATTGAAGCGTCTCTCACAGGGCATTTGGTTTTCTCCACCCTTCATACCAACAGCGCGCCCGAGACCATTACGCGTCTACTGGATATGGGCCTCAACGCGCTCAACTTTTCTGATGCATTTCTGGGCGTCCTGGCCCAGAGACTCGTTCGAAGGTTGTGCAAGAAGTGCCGGCAGGCCTATCATCCTTCCAGAGAGGAATTTGATGAAATCGTAAAGGACTACGGCGAGAAGAGCTTCCCCGCCACCGGAATTGAGTACACGCCGGATCTCCAGCTATACCGGCCCGGGAAATGCGAAAGATGCAACATGACGGGCTATCGGGGAAGATTGGGAATCCATGAACTCATGGAAGGGACCCCGGAAGTTAAGCAGATGATCAAACGTCAGGCCAACACGGAAGAGCTCTTTGAAAGGGCTCGGCAGGAGGGGATGACTACTCTGAAGCAAGACGGTATTATGAAGACATTTCAAGGACTCACCGACATGAAGGAGGTGCGGCGAGTCTGTATCAGCTAGGATGCTGTGATCCGATAGTCTCCTGCAGACAAAGAATACGACCGCGTTTTCTCGGAGGATTCCTCCCCATGGGCAGAACGAGCATTAAGAACAAGCTCATCTTAAGCTTTCTGGTCTTGTTGTTGATCGTAACCGTCGTCATCGGGCTGGTGAATCGAAGGACGACCGACTTTTTCCTCGCCCAGGCGATATCTACGAGCCTGGCCCTCGCGGCCGGATTGTTGTTTGGGAGCATCTTTTCAAATTCCCTCGTTAAGAGGCTGAACAATCTGAACGAAGTGGCGGGGGAAATCAGTCGAGGCGATCTTTCCAAAGAAATTCAACTCATTTCTCGTGACGAAGTCAGAGACCTCGAGGAAGTGTTCGCCAAGATGCTTACCGAACTGCGCGGGATGATCTCAGAGATGAAGGATGTGGTCGGCCAGGTGAACCGCACCAACGCCAATCTCGCCAGGCTCGTCAAAAAAGTCTTGAAGAACAGCCAAGAGATCGATTTGTCCGCCAAGAACATTGCAAAGGGATCTGAAGGGCAGACGCTGATTGTGCAAAAAACCAGCCTTGCTCTGGAAACCGGTCTCAACGAAATGGACGTCATGGTACGCCAATCCGCGGACACGGTTTCAAAGATCAATGATGCTTGCACCAAGACGGAAAGCGGAGAGGCTAATGCCCGAAGGGCCATTGAAAGCCTGGAGGAAGTCCTGACGAGAATGGGGCAATACACCCAACCCATGTACCGTCTTGCCAACAATGTGGAAAAGATTAAGACGATCATTAACGTTATGGATGAGATATCTCAAAAGACGGACCTTCTCTCGTTAAATGCGTCCATTGAGGCGACCCGAGCGGGGGAGTCCGGCCGAGGCTTCGCTCTTGTTGCGGATGAGATCCGAAATATGGCGGAAAATTCCAGGAGATCGTCCCAGGAAATCACCAAAATGATCGAGAGCATCCTCGAAGACAACAAAGCTATGACCGAGGCTCTCACGAAAAGCCGGGAAGAGCTGAGTGAAGGAGGAGAAACCATCAGGGGAATCGCAAGCACTTTCGGAGAAATGCTTTCCGGGGTGAGGGAGATCTCTGCCGCAATTCAGGAAGTCGAAGAGGTGACCGGCAAGCAAGTCCACCAAATGAGAGGCCTTTCAAGGGAGTTCCAGGAGCTATCCCGTCTTGCCAATGAAAACTACATATCTACTCAAAAAACCACGCTGGCAACGAGGAAACAAAAAAAGGATATGCTGGAGATCGTCAAGGCCATGAGATCCTTGGGCGATCTTTCAAGGAGGATGATGGAATCTCAACAGAGATTCAAGCTTCATTAATATCGGCTCGAAAACGCGCGGTTTTGCTATCACCTGCTTTCGGCCGGAATGCCTCTCCGTCCGGAGGCCGCAAAACCGCGTTCTTGACTGCGGCCTTTGGAAATCCCTTCCGCCTTCGTCGCGAGATTCGGCAGAAGCCAAACTTCTTAAGAGATCTCGGAACCTAAAGGGGCGAGGGAGAACCCTGTTCAAAGGGAGAGACCTTCCGTCCCATAACCCGATTGGTAAAAGGCCCATGGAATGGTTCGCCTTCAAAGTGAGTGACGAAGTCTTTGGCTTGGATGCTCAGTACGTGTACCGGGTAGTGGATGATATCCGGGTAACTCCCGTCCCGTTCACCCCAGGTTGCTACCTTGGACTCTTCTACTACCGTGGCGAGCTGTTCGAAGTCATCGATGTCGCGACACTCCTCGGACTCGCCGAATCGAATCGAAGGACGGATCACTGCGTTCTCATCCTCACAAAGTGGTCCGACAAGAGATGGGGCCTTCTGCCTGATCAGACTCTGGGACTTCTCTGGACAGACGGGGACAAAGACAATCAGAATCCACAATTTGACGACGGCCGGACAGTAAGGCGTCTCAGGCCGGAAGAAATTTGGAATGCACTGACAGGCCTTCCTTATGGACCTTGCAAAATATAGAAAAATCTTCATTCAGGAATCGGAGAACTATCTGGGAGAACTGGAAGGTCTCCTCCTGCAGGTAGAGGAGAGGCTTCAAGACAAAGAGCTCTGGACCGAAGTCCATGGCAAGATCCACTCCATAAAAGGGATGGCGAGGGCCCTGAGTCTGGAAAAGATTACAGACCTTGCACATGCCATGGAGGCCATGTGCAAAGGGCTTCAGTCCGGAGACAGGGACTCGACGCCTCAGTCGGTTCAACTCTTGTCCGACGGAGTCGATCTCCTGAAGCTCCTGGTGGGAAGCATGGGAGAAATCCCTTCCCTTGAGGACCAGCGATGGTACGATTCTCTGGTTTCCAGCTTCAAGAAACGGCCTGAGGAGTTCACGGATATCGAGTCTCCCGACCGGCCGAAAAAGCTCGATTCCGTCCCCACCCCGAAAATCGACTACGTGCGAGTGAACTACTCGTTGATCGAGGAGCTCCTGGGTTTCTCTCAGGAGATTCTTCTTCTTGAAAAGTCCCTTCCTCCCATATCACTGGAACAGGTTTCGAGAGGGCTCAAAAATTGGATCGACAATTATATGTCCATGCTAAAAGGCCTTCACTTTCGCCTGGCGCAGTTGAGGCTCGTATCCGTAAGCGACTTCGTGGACATGTTTCAGAAATCGATCAAAAAACTCGCCAAAGAAAACGGCAAGAAGGTTTCGATAGAAGTTACCGGTGGGTGGATCCAGGCCGATATTACATTGCTGGAACGTCTCCGGGAGCCGTTCATTCATATTCTCAGGAACTCGATCGCCCACGGCATCGAAACTCCCGAAGAGCGTGTCAGCGTGGGAAAAGAGGCTGCAGAATCATTCTCCCGGAATTTAGCGGCGATTCAGATT
>CAYVUX010000070.1:0-11153 GCA_964455075.1 uncultured Desulfobacteraceae bacterium
CGGCCCTTGGGCCAAGCCCATTCGGGACCGGCTTAGCCAGTCCCACATGACCACGTCCTAAGGACGTGGGTTTCCACATCGGCCTAAAAATCGCCCTTTTCTCCAATCCCCAGGCTCCATCAGGACAAATCGGCGTGGTCTCGGATCCGCCCCGGACGGGCGCGTCACCAGAGGTTTCTTTGCCCTGCCTGTCCTCATTCGCAAATCGCCATTTCTTTGGCAATAATCTGGTCATCCCGCATGTGTCGCACCTGGATCAGTTTGCGCGGGCAGGCGCTTGCGCAATTCCCGCAGCCATGACACTCGGCCGGGTCGATCTCAATAAAACCGTCATCCGCCACTTTGGGAACCCCGAAGGGACACGTTCGCACGCATGTCATGCACACGACGCAGCGTTCCCTGTCCACCACGGCCACCTCGCCGCCCACCATCATTTCTTTCCTGGAGAGCACCGCCGCCGCCCTGGAGGCGGCCCCCTTGGCCTGGGCAATGCTCTCATCCAGGAACTTGGGTCCGTGTGCAAGGCCGCAGAGAAAGTAACCCGCACTGGAAAAATCGAGCGGCCTGAGCTTGACATGGGCCTCGAAGAAAAACCCGTCGGCATCCGTGGGGAGCTTGAGGGTGGAGGCCAGTTGTTTGCTGGAGACTTCCGGCCGCACGGCCACGCTCAGTACAAGCCGATCCGCAGGAAGCAAGAGCTCCTCCCGGAGATTCTGATCGAAAACCGTGACCTCCAGGCGGCCGTCCTTCTCGATCACCTCGGGGCCCCGCTCGGGTTCGTAACGGACGAACTGTACTCCGGCCTCCCTCGCTTGCTTGTAGAGCAGTTCGTAATGACCGAAGGTGCGCATGTCACGATAAAGAACGAACACCTCCGCCTCCGGCCTGCGCCTTTTTACCCGCAGGGCATTGGAAACGGCCTGTGTGCAGCAGATTCGACTGCAGTAAGGATGATCCTCGTCCCTGGAGCCCACGCATTGGATCATGACCACACGGCTTTCTTCTTCCGGAAAATCCGCCTCCTCCGCGATACGCTCCTGGAACTCCCTCTGTGTCACAACCCGGTCGTGTTTCCCATAGAGATACGATTCAGGCAGATGCTCCCTGCCGCCCGAGGCCACAATGGTCGCACCGTGCTCCACCTGCTTCTTTTCTCCTTCGCGGGCCAGGACGCTCTGGAACTTCCCCACACGGCCTTCGGTCTCCTCGACCACGGTGTTCCGGTAAATCGTGATTCGGGGGTGAGCCTCCGCCTTCCGGATGGTCTCCGCCACGTAGGAGGCCGCGTCCTCGTCTTTTGGCCCCAATTTGAGGCGAAGCGCGTTCCCGCCCAGCTCCGCGCTTTTCTCCACCAGCACCACCTCAAAACCCTGGTCCGCCAGGTTCAATGCGGCGGTCAAACCGGACATGCCCCCTCCAATGACCAGACCTGTCTGACACACCTCCACGGGGAATTCATGGAGCGGTTCCAGCAGTGCGCTTCGGGCCAGCGACATCCGAACCAGATCCTTGGCTTTCTCGGTCGCTTTGACCGGGTCGTCGGAGTGGACCCAAGAGCACTGGTCACGAATGTTGGCCATCTCCATGAGGTACCTGTTGAGCCCGGCTTTGCGGAGGCTGTCCTGAAACAGCGGTTCGTGCGTTCTCGGCGAGCAGGAGGCCACCACCACACGGTTCAGGCCGTGCTCCCGTATGGTGTCCTGCATCCTCGTCTGGGCGTCCGTTGAGCAGGCAAAGAGCACGTGCTCGGCGAACGCCACGTTGGGCAGGCTTCCCGCATAATCGGTCAAGGCCTCCACATCCACCACCCCGGCGATATTGTTGCCGCAATGGCAGACAAATACCCCGATGCGCGGCTCCTCCTCTACGGTTACCTTCTCATCCGGGTAATGCTCTTCCTCGACCAGCGTGCCCCGGGCCTCGGCCAGAAATCCCATGGCCTCCGCCGCCGCACTGCTTGCCTGGGCCACGGAATCCGGGATATCCTTGGGCCCCTGAAAGACACCGCAGGCGAAAATGCCCGGACGATTCGTGGAAATGAGGTCGAATTCCCTGCTCCGGCAGAACCCGAAGCGATCCAGATCGACCCCGAGTCTCTCAGCCAGGGCACGCGACTCCGGGGTTGAAGAAAACCCTACAGAAAGGATCATGAGATCGAACGACTCGACCTGGAATTCCCCCTGCTCGTCCACGTATCGGACTTCCAGGTCGCCTGTGACGGGGTCTTCCGTAATCCGGGAAATCATGCTCCTCACATAGCGCACCCCGTGTTCCGCCTTCGCCCTCTCGTAGTAGCGGTCGAAACCCTTTCCCTGGGCCCTCATGTCAATGAAAAATATGCTGGGTTCAATGTTGGGATTGTGTTCCCTGGCTATAACGGCCTGCTTTGCGGCATACATGCAACAGGCGTAGGAACAATAGTCCCGTCCTACGGAAGCGTCCCGGCTGCCCACACACTGTACCCAGCCCACCTTGACGGGCTCGCCGCCGTCCGAAGGCCTCTGGATGTGACCTCCGGTCGGACCGGCGGCGCTCAGGTACCGCTCAAACTCGATGCTGCTCAGCACGTTGGCGTAGCGTCCGTACCCGTATTCGGGCCGGATGCGTGGGTCCACCGGTTCGAAACCGCTCGCCAGCACGACGGCGCCTGTCTCGATTTCAACGATCGTGTCTTCCTGATCCAGATCAACGGCCTTGTTCTCACAGAACTTTTCGCATGCCCTGCACTTGCCCTTCTCGAAATAAATACAATGCTCCCGGTCGATGGTATAGACGGAGGGCACGGCCTGTGCAAAGGGAATATAAATGGCCTTCCTGGCGTCCAGTCCGCGGTTGAACTCGTTCGGCACTTTTCGGGGGCACTTCGCGGCGCACACTCCACAGGACACGCACCTGGATTCGTCCACGTAGCGCGCCCGTTTCCGGATTTTCACTGTGTATCTGCCGGGAGATCCGTCGATGCCTTCGACTTCCGAGTAGGCCATAATCTCGATCCCGGGATGCTTGGCCACCTCGATGAGCTTGGGCGAAATGATGCACGTGGAACAGTCGTTCGTAGGGAATGTCTTGTCGAGCTGCGACATGACGCCGCCGATACTCGGTCTTCTTTCCACCAGGTACACCTTGAACCCCGCGTCGGCGAGGTCCAGGGACGCCTGCATCCCTGCGATTCCCCCTCCCACTACCGTGACGGATCCGACTTTCTGCTCTCTTGAAGTGTCCTTCATCTGATGTGAATCCTCGGCAACCAAGTCTCGCTTGCCGTTACGGGGCCTTCCCGGAAAGAGGGATCCCGCACTGCTCGGCAATAAGCGACACGGGGTCCACGAAATGGCCCTTGAGCCATTTTCGAGCATCTTTATGCGACAGGGCAAACCCAATCAGCTCCGTGAAATAAAGAACCGGCAGGCTGTAATTTGCTCCCATTTCCTCGAGCACCTTCGCCTGATGAAGATCCAGGTTCGCCTGGCACATCTGGCACGAGACCACTATGCAGTTGGCGCCCGCCCTTTCGGCCTGTTCGTAAAGCCGCCCTGTCAGTTCAAATACGATGTCCGGTCTCGCGACCAGATGGCTCGCGCCGCAGCAATCCGTCTTGTACGACCAGGGGAGTGCCTCCGCACCCAGCGCCTCCACAATCCTGTCCATGCTCATGGGGTTCTCGTAGTCCGCCTCGTCCGTGATACGAGGCGGGCGACTGGCCATGCACCCGTAATAGCAGACCGCTTTGATCCCCTGCAGTGCTTGGACGGCGCGCTCCTTGATGATTTCCAGCATGGGCTCCCTGGCCAGAAAATTGGCCAGATCCCAGATTTGAACCCTGTTTCCGGCAAGCGCCACCTCGTACGCATCGCGCCGCTCCGACAGCAGTTCCTTCTCGGCGGTCTTAAGGCGGTTGAAGCAGAGAGGGCAGGGAACCACCAGATTCTCCAGGTCCCCCTTTTCGGCCAGGGCCAGATTGCGCCCCGCAAGATGGATCGAGGCCCGAAAGTCCACGCTGTGAGCCGCCGTAGCCCCGCAGCAGCTCCAGCCGTCAAGCTCCGCAAGCTCGATCCCCAGGGACTCGCAAACGGCCTCCAACGAGGCTGCATAGTCCCTCGCGGTCCCCCTGAGCGAACATCCTGGATAATAGGCAACTTTCATTTTTCCCTTTTCAAGAACCCGCGTACCTCTTTCCTTGCCTTGCGCGGGATACGCTCGGGCCACAGGGGCATCCTTCCCTTCAGAAACATCTTTATCCCCAGGCAGATCTCGTCAAGGATGGAGAAGTCGATCAGCTTGCGGAACCAATCCCCGCTCTTGAGCATATAGCGCTGCATGAGGCCCCCTTCAAAGACCCGGCCTCGCTTTTCAACCTCCTTGAGGAAGCTCGCATGAAACGCATAAGTGCGCTTTTGCGGTACATGCACGCCCGATTCAAGTGCCCGTTCCTTGAGGAAGTCCATGACGCCTGCAATGTCCACTTCATTGGGGCACCTGGTGGTGCAGGTCTCGCAGGAGGAGCATATCCATATGGTATTGCAGGCCAGCACTCTGTCCATCTGTCCGAGATTCATGCGCCGGATCACTTCGTCGGGCCGAAGGTCCATGGCAAAGGTCACGGGGCAGCCGTTGGTGCATCGTTTGCACTGGTAGCAGGAAAGGGTGTTCAACCGATCCTCCGGCTCCTTCCGCAGTTCGCTCCCTTTCAGATTCACCAGAATACTCCTCTTATGGATCCCGAGGGGCCAAGGCCTTTGAGAATCGCCCTCTCTTGCCCAATCCCTGCATTATGCTCAAATCCGTTCGGCCCCCGGCTCACAGCCGAGGCGTTCAATCCCGGGCTTTCCTTGACCTTGACCAGACCGAAGACCCGCCCGTAGGGTGGGGCCTGAGCCACCTTTAGGTGGCGAAGAAAATCGAACAGGATTTACACGTCTCGGGGCTCGGGCTTTTCCTTTCGTCAAAAAAAGGCATGCGCCGACATGCATGCATTATAATCATATTGTAACTATATTGTAGCCATTTTACCACCATAGGCACCCCATTTCAACGGATTAATTCGGCCGGTGAAACCGGGTGGCCGGGGTTCACCTGGTTCTCCTCACCGGAGAACATGGATTCAGCACCGATTCATTGAACCCGCTTTGCAAACGCCTTCCATTTGTCTGCCGGCTCCGGCTGCCCCGGCACCCCATCAAAGTCCTTGTATAATGGCGGCTCCTCGTTCCTTCTTCCTTGCTCTCAGCAGCAAAAAATAGTTGACAGATTTGCCTCATTTTGGTTAATTGGGACCTGGTCTTTTTTTTGCGAGGTTCCACAACCCATCATCAGGAGGTGCCGAATGAAGAAAGAGGAAAGGGATTTTTACCAGAGGATGGCGGAGAAAGGGATCTCCAGAAGAGATTTCATGAAATACTGCGGGATGCTGACCGCGACCATGGGTCTCTCTTCGTCATTCGTTCCCAAGGTTGCAGAGGTCTTCGCAGCCCCGAAGCAGCGGCCCCCGGTCGTATGGCTCCACTTTGGTGAGTGTACCGGATGTTCCGAGGCCTTGCTCAGATCCACGTACCCTTACGTTGATGAACTGGTCCTTGAGGTCCTGTCTCTCGAATACCACGAAACCATCATGGCCGCGGCCAGCCACCAGGCGGAAGAGAACCTTTACAAGGCGGTAGAGAAGTATGACGGAAAATTCATCTGCGTCGTAGAGGGCGCCATCGCCACCAAGTACGACGGGGCTTACGGTAAAATCGGAGGGAAAACTTTTCTCCAAATTGCCCGGGATGTCATTCCCAAGGCCGCCGGTGTGATCGCCGTGGGAGCCTGTGCCGCCTACGGCGGAGTCCAGGCCGCCAAGCCCAACCCCGGCGGATACAAGGGTGTAGGAGACGCCCTGGGAATCAAACCCGTGAACATTCCGGGATGTCCGTACAACCCGGTCAACCTTGTAGGCACCATCGTGAACTACCTGCTCCTCGGGAACCTTCCCGCCCTCGACGACCTCGGAAGGCCGCTGTTCGCATACGGAAAGACCATTCATGACCAGTGCCCCAGAAGGGGTCACTACGAGAACTCCGAATTTGTCGAGCAGTTCGGGTCCGAGGAGGCCGCGAAAGGCTACTGCCTCTACCTCATGGGGTGCAAGGGGCCAAGCACATACAACAACTGCCCCATCGCCAAGTTCAACGACGGAACCAGTTGGCCTGTGGAAGCGGGTCATCCCTGCATCGGCTGCAGCGAGCCGAAGTTCTGGGACAACATGACTCCGTTCTTTGAGCCGCAGTAGAAAGTGCCTTTTCCGATCACCCGGGTGAAGACATACTCTTAAGAAAAGAGAGGAGAGAACATGGGCGAAAGAATTACGATTGATCCGATTACCAGGATTGAGGGTCACCTGCGTATCGAAGTCGAGGTGTCCGGGGGCAAGGTGGTGAACGCCTGGAGTTCCGGGCAGATGTTCCGAGGGATAGAAATCATCCTGCAGGGGAGGGATCCGCGGGATGCGCCGCTGTTCACCCAGCGATCCTGCGGGGTCTGAACGTATACGCATTATCTGTCCTCGGTGAGGGCAGTAGAAAACGCAGTCGGAGTCAGCATCCCGGATAACGCTCGGATTATCCGGAATCTTCTCCACGGGGCTCAATTCCAGCACGATCACATCGTGCATTTCTATCACCTCCACGCGTTGGACTGGGTGGATCTGGTAAACGCCCTGAGCGCCGACCCCAAGAAGACGGCGTCCCTGGCGGACAGCGTAAGCAACGCTCCCTGGGGAGGAGCCGTGTATTTCAAGCAGGTCCAGGACAGGATTAAGACCTTTGTGGACAGCGGCCAGCTCGGTCCTTTCGCCAATGCCTACTGGGGACACTCCGCATACAAGCTTCCCCCTGAGGCGAATCTCATGGCCGCGTCGCACTACATTGAGGCCTTGAGGCTCCAGGCCCGAACGGCGCGGATGCATGCCGTTTTCGGAGCCAAGAATCCGCACCTCCAATCCTTGGCCGTGGGCGGAGTCACCTGTGTCAAAGACCTTACGCCCGACCGCATTGCGGAATTCCTGCACCTGTGGAAGGAAACCCAGAGCTTCGTCAGGAACGTGTACATTCCCGACCTGCTTGCCGTTGCCTCTTTCTACAAGGACTGGGGCGCCATCGGCGGAACGACCAATTTCCTGGCCTGGGGGGATCTGCCGCAATCGGGGAACGAACCCGACAGTCTCTTCCTGCCCCGGGGCATCATCAAAAACCGGAACCTCGCCGGGGTAAAGATGGCGGAACAGCAAAAGGTGACCGAACACGTGGCCCATTCCTGGTACAAGGGCGACATGGATCGTCATCCTTACAAGGGGGAAACCGATCCGCAACATGGCGATTACGACACGAAGGCCAAGTACTCCTGGCTCAAGGCACCCCGCTATGAGGGAGAATCGTGCGAGGTCGGTCCGCTTGCCCGCGTACTGGTGGCTTATGCCAGGGGCAGCAAGCCTGTTCAGGCTGTAGTAAACGACGCCTTGAAAAAACTGGATATCCCGGTGACGGCGCTATTTTCCACCCTCGGCCGGACAGCGGCCCGCGGACTTGAGACCGTGGTTATCGGTGACGCCATGGAGGGCTGGGTCATGGAGCTGGTCGGGAACTTGAAAAACGGCAACACCGCGACCTACGAACCATGGGTCATGCCCAAGAGCGGAATGGGCGTCGGACTCAATGACGTAGCCAGGGGCTCCCTGGGTCATTGGATCCAGATCGAGGACAAGAAAATCAAACGCTATCAGTACGTGGTTCCCTCCACATGGAACCTGGGGCCAAGATGCAAGAACGGCAAGCTCGGACCGGTGGAAGAGGCGCTGATCGGAACCCCGGTTGCGGATCCGAAAAAGCCCTTGGAAGTCTTGCGCACCGTGCATTCCTTTGATCCTTGCATAGCCTGTGCTGTGCACGTGATTGATCCGGATTCCAATGAGGTGTACAAAGTCCGCGCGTTGTAAGGGCCTTTAGAATAAATTGATCTCTTCCCCCGCTTCCGTGACCCTGCAGGAAGGGGGGAAGGCTTTTTTTTCCGATCAAGCCCCTGAAAATTGAAACCTTCCGGTCGGCGAGCGGATGCACCGGCTGTATAACGGCGGAAGCGATGGGTAAAAGCCCGCACATCATGATCCTCGGCGTCGGCAACATCCTCTTCACGGACGAAGGCGTCGGAGTCCGGGTGGTGGAAGCCCTTGAGGATCGTTACCAATTTCCCCGGAACGTCACCATCGAAGACGGCGGCGTCCTTGGAATCAATCTCTTGGGGGTGATCTCCGAAGCCGACCATCTGATCGTAGTGGACGCGGTCCGCAACGGCGGAGAGCCGGGAAGCCTCTATCGACTCGAGGGCGAAGAGATCCCGAGGCGGATATTGGCCAAGAACTCTCTTCACCAGGTCGACTTGCTCGAAGCCCTTACGCTTTGCCAGGCCCTGGATCGAACTCCGGAAACCGTAATACTCGGCGTAGAGCCGGCAGATATCGAAACCCTTGCAACAGAGCTGACTCCGACAGTCCGAGACAAGGTTGACGACATGATGAACATGGTGCTGGCGGAAATCGAACGACTGGGGGCAGCCTATTCTGTACGAGGAGACGCTTACCCATGTGCTTAGCCATACCGGCAAAAATTATCCGAATCGACGATCAAATGGGTACCATTGATATGGAGGGAACCCGGAGGGAGGTCAGCCTGCTGCTCCTGGAGGAACCCCGTGTCGGGGATTACGTGATTGTTCATGCCGGATTCGCCATCCACAAAATTGACGAATCCGAGGCCATGGAATCCCTGAAGGTTTTGAGGGAAATGGCGTCGCTGCTTGATCAGGATGTCCATTAAACCGGATCGTGGTTTTTCTTGACACGCCAGCTTCCCGTTTACTATATATACGCACAGAAAAAATCAAGCTGTCAGGATGCATCGAACCCTGACAGAACCAAGGTTTCTATTTAACGGCGAAAGGAGGTGAAACCCGGAATGAGCAAAAAGACCCTTAATCTGTTGATCGCCATCTTCGTTGGCCTGCTTTTCCTGGCGGTCGGTGCGCTTACGGCTGCGGATGTGCCTGACGTAATTTCCATTGAGAACGAAGGATACAAACGGGACATCAAGGGCCCTGTGGAGCTTGCGCACAAAAAGCACGCCGAGGACTATCAGGTCGCGTGCACCCAGTGCCACCATGATTACCAGGACGGCAAGAACGTGTGGAAAGAAGGCGACCCGGTCAAGAAGTGCATCGAGTGCCATGACCCGGAAAACAAACAGGGAGATGTGGATAAGCTTCAAAATGCCTATCATAACAACTGTAAAAATTGCCACAAAGAAGTGGTGACCTCAGGCAAATCCGAAGGCGCTCCCTTTAGGAAATGCAACGACTGCCATCAGAAGAAATAATGGCAGGCGAACCAATCATCCTACAACAGTCCCGTTCCTGGAAACGACACCCATCCATAGAAAAACCGCCTGGAACTTTCAGGCGGTTTTTCTACGAGAACTGCTCCAACGCCGCTCTTTCTACCCGCCGTCCCGCCGGCGTCCGCATGCACTCTTTGCTGGAAGTCCTTCAAGAGCGCGTGGTCTTGTCTCAACAGGCGAGGGGGCACGCCCTATGCTTCCCATCCCTCCCGCCCGACGTTCCGCCTGTCGTTTAGGATCACCGGCGCGAGGAACGAGCGTCCAGTGCATCCACTCGCTGGGATTTGGTTTCACCGCCACCTAAAGGTGGCTCAGTCCCCACCCTTCGGGCGGGCCCCCGATTTCGATTTGAATTAACCCAACAAGGAGATTTCTCCACCGCGCAAAAAAAAGAAGGGCCGTCTTCATCCTTTCACGGAAAAAGACGGCTCCTTGATTCACTCCCAATGCAGGCAACGCAGGCTGTCCGGAGAGGCGGCTTTATACCTCCGTCACGGTGATGGCCTCCTGATCACAGACTTCCACGCAGCTTTCGCAACCCAGGCACTCTTCCGCATTCACCGGCACGGATTTGCCGTCCTGAATCTCGTACACGTCCACTGGACAGACCTCGACACATTCTTCGCATCCTTCGCATTTGTCTTCATCAACTACAACTTCATAACCCATCTGTTTTGTCCTCCCTCATTTGATGTATTCTGAATTCGCTGGCTTCAGGTAGCCGATTAGCGTTGATTTTCCCGCATCCGTATAAGGTTGGGAAAAACATTACGTCTCACTGGGTATGCCTTCCGCCTTTCTGCGTCAGGCATTCACTTCTTCCTTCACGGATACCGCAATCTTGAACAACACTGTCAGGACAAAGAATCCCGTGGCCCAGACCCCGATCGTAATCAGGATTTCGGGTGTCGTAGGCCAGTACGGGGTGACCCGCTCAAAGGGGTTCGGCGTAAAACCGCCGATCACCAACCCCATGCCCTTGTCGATCCATGTAGCGATAATTACCGCCGCGCATGCAACCGCCAGTGTATCCTGATTTCTCCTGGTGCTTGGAACAATGAGGAGCAGCAGGGCCACAAACGCGAAGCCCGTAGCCGTCCACATCCACGGAACCAGCTTTCCGTGTCCCTCAAGACCCAGGAACAGAAACTTGATCGGTTCCATATGAGATGGAATCTGGCTGTATCCTGCCGTAAAGAGTTCCAACACAAAGAAAAACACGTTCAATATCATGGCATAGGCCACAATCCCTGCGAGGGTCCGGATCTGTTCCTTTCCAGGATCGAAGCGAGTCAGCTTCTTTACGATGAGAGCCAGCAGAATGAGAAGGGCCGGCCCGGAGCAAAAAGCCGATGCCAGAAATCGCGCCGCCATGATAGCCGTGAGCCAGTAGTGTCTCCCCGGCATAGAGGAAGGCCGTAACCGTGTGAATACTGAACGCCCAAGGAATTGATATGTAAATCAGGGTCTTCACGATCTTCCCGTATTGAACGCCTTTCCTCTCGGCAGCCAGAACATTCCATCCGATCACGATATTCAGGAGCAGGTAGCCGTTCAAGACCACCATATCCCAGAAAAGGATCGAGTTTGGGGTGGGATACATCACGACGTTCAAAATGCGTAGCGGATATCCCAAATCCACGAAAATGAAAAGCAGGCACATCAAAACCGCGGACACGGCAAGGAACTCGCCGAGGATGGTGATTCGGCCGAACGCCTTGTAGTCGTGCA
>CAYVUX010000071.1:0-11007 GCA_964455075.1 uncultured Desulfobacteraceae bacterium
GCCCGCGAACCATCCTTTCCCGGGATAGGGAATTTTTGAAGTCGATTTCGATCCCGATAGCGATTTCGATTTCGATGGGTCCGTGGATCCGCCCGGAGGGTGGGGACTGCGTCACCCTTTAGGGTGCGCAGAATCGGAAACTCCTTGACCCCCCACCGAATTCGTGGATGGGGATCAACCACAAAACAGGAAGGAGATGGAATGATGGAAATTCGCCCCCAAGACAAAACCATTGGATTTATCGGAACCGGCGTCATGGGATGCAGCATGGCGGCAAACCTGATGAAGGCCGGATGCAGCCTTCGTGTGCACAATCGTACGCCGGCAAAATGCGAGCCTCTTCTGGACAAGGGAGCCGCCTGGGAAGGCGCCGTTTCCGGCATCGCCGGGAAGTGCGATCTCGTCATCACCATTGTCGGTTTTCCTCGGGATGTGGACGAAGTTTACCTCGGAGAAGGAGGCCTGATCCAGAACGCCGAACCCGGGACCTATCTGATCGACATGACCACATCAAAGCCGGATCTGGCCGAGGAAATCCACCGTCGGGCCGGGGACCGGGGGTGCCGGGCTCTCGACGCCCCCGTTTCCGGTGGTGACAAAGGCGCCCGGGAAGCCATCCTCTCCATCATGGTGGGAGGAGACCGGGAAGACTTTGACGCACTCATGCCTTTGTTCCGCATCCTGGGGAAGAACATCGTCCACCAGGGAAAAGCAGGCAGCGGCCAGCACACCAAAATGTGCAATCAGATCGCCATCGCAGCAGGGATGCTGGGCGTGTGCGAGGCCATTCGGTATGCACAGAAATCGGGGCTGGATCCTCAAACCGTTCTCGAGAGCATCGAATCCGGCGCAGCCGGAAGCTGGTCCCTTTCAAACCTCGGGCCACGGATGATCGCCGGGGATTTTGATCCGGGATTCTATGTGAAGCACTTTATCAAGGACATGACCATCGCTTCTGAATCGGCCAAGGAAATGGGGCTGGAAACTCCCGGCCTGGACCTCGCCAAGGTCCTGTACGAAGAACTGGCCCAGAAGGGATTCGAGCAGGACGGCACCCAGGCGCTTTTCAGGCTGTATTGATTTCAGGACCGCCTGCACAAGGGAAACGACGGATGGACGAGTGAGGGTCCGGGGCGATCCCGGGAAACGGAGTCACCCCCAAGGCCTTGAAAAATGCTGATGGAAAATATCCCCGGGAAGAAGAAGAGGGCACGGAAGATCTTCGAAACGCTGGATCCCCTCTACACTCGAAAGCATACGGCGCTCCGATACGAGACGCCGCTTGACCTCCTGATCGCCACCATCCTGTCCGCCCAGTGCACGGACCGGCAAGTCAACCGGGCGACCCGGACCCTGTTCGAAAAATATCGCGCACCTCGAGACTACCTGGCGGTGCCGATTTCCCGGTTGGAGCAGGACATCCGATCAACAGGATTCTACAAGAACAAAGCCCGCTCCATCACGGGGACCTGCCGGATGCTGCTGGAGTCGTTTGGTGGGAATGTCCCCTCCACCATGGAAGAGCTCCTGCGACTCCCGGGGGTCGGAAGAAAAACCGCCAACTGCGTCCTGGGAGCCGTGTTCGGCGTCCCGGGCGTGGTTGTGGATACCCATGTGAAGCGGCTTGCCCTCCGGCTCGCACTCACCGATCATCAGGACCCGGACAAGATCGAGAGGGACCTGGAGAAAGTGCTGCCACGTGAACGATGGCGCCGGTTCTCGGATCTTCTCATCAACCACGGCAGGGCGGTTTGCCCGGCAAGAAAGCCGGATCATGTCCGATGTCAAATCTCCGAGTGGTGTCCCGCCCGTACCCTTTAAACCGAGAGAAGACGACACAACATCCATGAAGGGAGGGCGCCTCTACCACGCGGCATCGAATTCCGCGACCAGAAACGTGTGATCCGAGGGTTTCGGGGCGGCCCTTGCCTCCATGTCGATCCAGGAGTCCCGAAATGCTCCTGAAACGGGTTTCGTTGCGAGGATATAGTCAATGCGCCAGCCCATTTTCCGCTTCAGGGCATTGGGAACGCGATAATCCCAGAAGGTGTAATACCCCCCTTCCTTGTGGTCCCTTCGGAAGACATCTTCGAGCCCCCAGGCGAGAACTTCCCTGAGACGCGCCTGCTCGTCCGGATGGAAGCATACCCCTCCTCGCAGGCTTTCCGGGTCGTACACATCCCGGTCCTCCACGGCCACGTTAAAATCCCCTGCCACCAGCAATGGCTCAGCGGGCCTGTAATGGTGACGTAGATAATGAGACAGGTCTTCCATCCAGCGCAGCTTCATCTGGAACTTTTCGCTTTCCACCGCAAATCCCTGAGGGACATACACATTGACGACATGCCAAGACCCGACGCGTGCGCTGACAAACCGGGCCTCGGCATCCCCTCCTTCGTAGAGGTCCCTGCGGACATCCTCCAGCGCGGCCCTGCTCAGGATCGCCACCCCGTTATAGGATTTTTGTCCTCTGAAAACCACACGATAGCCTTTGGATTCCAAGGGCTCCCTGGGGAAATCCTTATCCTGCACCTTGGTTTCCTGAATACAAAGGATATCCGGCCGGTTCCTCTCCAGCCAATCCGTGATTTGCGGCAGCCTTGCCCGGATGGAGTTTGCGTTGAAGGTAGCGAATTTCATGCCTTTCTCCTGAGCCTGCTGAAAGCGCCGGCTGAACGCGGTTTTTCTTCACGAGGCTATTCAAGCAGATGGGCCGGGGAGTTGCAAGGGGGAGGCGTGTATCCGGTTATTCGGCTCGGCAAGAGGATATGCATTCATGAATGTCACAGGTTGCCGCTGCTTGTTCAGGCAAGACCTGTTTTTCAAATTCCGGAAAGCGGAGCGGCCTGGAGCGCCACAGAAGAGCGCGGGCGCGTCAATCCGGGATCTTTGCTATTCCCCGGGGCAGCCGACACAATGTCGGGAATACGGCCCCTTCAGCTACTGGATACATGATTCACCTTATTGACTTATCCGCATTGGGCAGCTAGACTCGAAATGACATGATTCAACTGCACATTCTGTTTTGAGACGGGATGCCATGAGACACGACCCTGGAGATTAAGAAGAGGGCCGAGAAAAAACAAGTTTTTGAAAGGAAAGGAGGATCTATTATGGAAATTTTAAATTTTATCATCGCTGTTGTTGCGTTGATCATTGCACTTCTGGCGCTTCAAAGGTCCGGAGGGACTAAAGATCTGAAAAAAAGCACAGCCGAGCTTCTGGCCAAAATGGAAAAAAGGATGCGAGAAGAAAAATCAGGCAAAGTGGAGGAGGAAAAAACCCGGCAATAAGCAAAACCCTATGGAAGGTTAAAATCAGCCCAAAATACAAACTGCCGCAAATAAGCCTATTCCGCCATAATGATGACGTGCAGGCAAGAATAGCCGAAAGCGAGGGTTTACAAATGAAAAACGTCGTGTTCGCAAGCGGGCTATCGGCAATAATGCTGCTGCTGCTGGCCCTGGGGGCCTTGCCGGGTTGCGGTGAGGAGGAACAAACCCAGAGCAAGCCCGCGACCGTTTCCAAGGAAGACGTGAAGAAGGAAGCCAAGGAAGCTTATGACGCAAGCAAGGACTACACCAAGGAGCAGATGCAGGCTTTTCGGGAGCAGGCGGAAACCAAACTTGCTGAATACGAGAAGAAAATTGATCAACTGCAGGCAACCGCTGAAAAGCTGGGAGAGGATGCAAAGGCGAAAGCTGACGAACGGCTGACGGCCCTGCGTCAAAAACGCGCTGAGGTGTCTGAAAAGTTGAAGGAGCTCAGCTCTTCCAGCGGAAATGCGTGGGAGGAACTAAAATCAGGTATCGATGCGGCCCTGGAGGATTTGGGCAACTCTTACAAAAAGGCCGCGGCCGAGTTCAACAAATCCTGAGAACATTGACTTTACTCGCCTTCGCCGGGATACCCCGGGCGCCCTTCGGCAGCGGCAGTGCTGCTGCCGGGGGTGGAAAAGCACGGGGAGGAGCGACGACAGGCGACCGGATACAGCTGCGATGCCGAAGGGCTTGAAGACGCAGACATAGACTCCCACATATCGATTGGAAGTCCGCGGCGGCTTTCACGCCCAAGGATCCGCGGAAGAATATCCTCGTGAGGGTTTGGTACGTTTCATTAGTTGCGGTGCTGGTGTTTGCAAACCTTCCCGCCGTCGCCTTTGCCCAATCATCACCCTGCCCCGGCATTCATATAAACATCCTGAATATAAGAAACAGCACGGGAACCATAGCCTGCGCGCTTTTCAAGTCGCCGGATGGTTTCCCCACCGAATACCTGCGCCACGCAACCAGTATGATGGCAATAGAAATCCGGGATACGCAGGCGGATTGCCACTTTGTAGGCATTCCTCCGGGAACGTATGCGCTTGTCGTCATTCATGATGAAAACAGAAGCGGCGAACTTGACATCAACTGGATGGGGATGCCGACTGAAGGCTACGGCTTTTCAAGCGGCGCCGAAGCCACGCTCGGCGCGCCCTCTTTCTCTGACGCCGAAGTCCGGTACAACGGGGGAACCCTGGATCTATCCATCGCCTTGCATTACTGAACACCCATGATATTATGCGCCGTATAATGAGGAGGCAAACGCTGTGGTCACAAGACAAATATCATTTATCGAGCCGGGCGCACCCGGGGTGCACATCTTCCGCAAATTCCCCATACCGCGGCTTGGTGCCGTGTTGCTTTCTACGATCCTCAGAGAAAGAGGGTACAGAGTAAAGACGTTTATTGAGGACCTTGCTGCGCCTGACTGGTCATTCATTGAGGGCTCGGACATCGTCTGCATCTCGACCATAACCTCGACGGCGATTAAGGCGTACAGAATGGGCAAACGATTGAAGGCCTTGAATATCCCGGTGATTATGGGTGGGGCGCATCCTACGTTTCTGCCCGATGAGGCGCTGGAATATGCGGACTTTGTCATACGGGGGGAAGGAGAGCATTCCCTTGTGGAACTGCTTGAGCACATGGACAGGGGAGTCCCGGCATTAAGCGACATCAAAGGCCTTTCGTACAGGGACGGGAAAGGGGAAATTGTTCACAACCCCTCCGGAGAATTTATCGAAGACCTTGACAGCCTCCCCAAGCCGGACCTCTCTCTGGTTAATAACTGGACCCCATCGAATACCTATCCGGTTTCGACATCGAGGGGATGCCCCTTTGACTGCAGGTTCTGCTCCGTAATTGGAATGTTCGGAAGGAGATACCGGTTCAAATCCGTTGAGGCCACGCTTGAGGAATTGAAATACGCAGCATCAGTATCCAAGGCGACCAAGTTCATTGTTGACGACAACTTCGCTGCCGATAAAATGAGGACCAAGGAAATCCTCAGGGGAATGATTGCAGAGAAAATTAAGATGCGATGGTCCGCGCAGGTAAGGACAGATGTAGCCGGGGACACGGAGCTTCTCAGCCTGATGGCTGATTCAGGCTGCCATACTTTGTTTATCGGGTTTGAATCCATCAATCCGCGGACACTTGAGGAGTATCATAAAAGGCAGGACCTGGAGGACATCATTTCCTGCATCAGATCGCTCAGATATCACGGCATTCACATCCACGGAATGTTTGTCCTGGGGGCGGAGTCCGACGATGTTAAGACCATCCACGAGACCGTCGCTTTTGCGCAAGAATTCGGTATAGACACAGTGCAGATCATGATTCTTACACCGCTGCCGGGAACGCCGCTCTTTAACGATATGATGAAGAGCGGGAGTCTTCTCCATACGGACTGGAGCAAATATGATGTTCAGCATGCGGTTTTCAAACCCCGGGGCATGTCACCGGCCACCCTGCAGGTTGAGACTCTCAGGGCGATGGGACGTTTTTATTCCTGGAAGTATGTTCTCCGGCATCTGGCAAGATTGGAGTTCCACTATACGGCGGTCGGAATTTTCGCCAAAAGAGCGGTTCATGATAGCCTGAAGGCGTTCTCAGCCTATCTGGACGGCTCCGCCTCGGCACCGGCCGGCCGCGAATGGGGATCCTGAAACTGCAAACCTTCTATCTTTTGAGACATGGGGAAACCAATGCCATCCCGAACACTCCCATGCAGTGAAGAATATGGTCTGCATGCTGAAAATCGGGAATGTAAGGGTTATATCTAGTGCCCATCCACGAATCATTTTTGGGCACTTGGGAGTTTCCGATCCATAAATGAGAGGTTTTTCGCAAGATCAAGGAAAACAAGGAGTTGCGCGGAGGCGTACGATCGTACGCCGCACAAGGAACTCCGCCGTTTGACGCCGAGATTGCGGAAAAAGGCCATTTATGGACGGAAACTACCTAGATTCTCCTGATGGATGACAAGCAATCTTTTAAAAACTTTGAACAGACTGCGAAGACATTGGGATTTAACAAACGGAAGTCAAAAGCCTTTATAGAGTTTTTTGATACCATCCTGGGTTCGGTTCGAGAACCCTTGGTGGTGCTCGATTCTGATTTAAAGGTCGTGAAGGCCAACCATTCCTTTTACCGGACCTTCAAGGTTGAGCCGGAGGGAACAGAGGGGTCATTAATATATGATCTTGGCAACCGGCAGTGGGACATCCCGAAGCTTAGAGAATTGTTTGAAGACATCCTGCCTCAGAATTCCGCGTTTAATGACTTTGAGGTGGAACATAACTTTGAGACCATTGGCCCAAAGATCATGCATCTGAACGCCAGGCGGATTTACAAAGACCCGAAGCAAATCGGGATGATCCTCCTGGCCATCGAGGATGTGACCGAGCGCGAATACTATAAAAGGCATCTTGAGGAACTCGTTGAAAATCGAACAGCCGAGATCAGGGGAGCAAGGGAAGAGGCGGAAAAAGGCAAACAAATCGCTGAAGCCGCATTTTTAGAAGTAAAGAAGTTAAAAGACCAGCTTGAGGCCGAGAGATCGTATCTACAGGAAGAAATCAAGCTGGAATACAACCATGAAAACATTATCGGCCGGAGCGACGGGATCAACTATGTGCTTTATAAGATCGAGCAGATTGCTCCCGCCGATACGATAGTCCTTGCTCTTGGCGAGACCGGAACCGGCAAAGAGCTGGTCGCCCGGGCCATTCACAGCTTGAGCCTGCGCAAAAAACGGGCCCTGGTGAAAGTCAATTGCGCCACGCTGCCTTCCAACCTTATGGAAAGCGAGCTGTTCGGTCATGAGAAAGGAGCTTTCACAGGCGCCCATTCCAAACACTTGGGGCGATTTGAAGTTGCCCATGGGGCCACCCTTTTTCTGGACGAAATCGGAGAATTGCCGCTGGAATTGCAACCCAAGCTGCTTAGAGTGGTGCAGGAGGGCGAGTTTGAACGGTTGGGCAGTTCCCATACGGTCAAGGTCGATGTGCGGATTATTGCGGCCACAAATCGCAATTTGGAAGAGGAGGTCCGCAGGGGCCGGTTCCGAGACGATCTCTGGTACCGTCTGAATGTTTTCCCTATTACCATGCCGCCGCTTCGGGACCGGTTGGATGACATTCCTCTTCTCGTGGATTTTTACGTCAAAAAGATCTCCAAGCGAATGGGCAAGTCCATTGAGGTCATTCCGAAGGCTGTCATGAATGCCTTGCAGAGTTATCACTGGCCCGGCAATGTCCGGGAGTTGGAAAACGTCCTCGAACGGGCGGTGATAAACTCCTCGGGATCCAAGCTGCGCCTGGTGGATGAACTGAAGACCCGGCAAAAAGATTTCCCGGCTGCACAAAAAACCCTCGAAGCGGTTGAGCGCGAACATATTGTGCGAATCCTCGAAGAAACTCAATGGAAAGTCAGCGGGAAAAACGGAGCGGCCGAGATCCTCGGGCTCAACCGCAGCACGTTACGCGCCAGAATGCGAAAACTTGGCATACGCCGGCCATGAACGTGCCTGCTGTGTCGCTCAACCGATCCATGCTGTCTGAAAACACAAAGCCGGGCCTTTGTGCCGACCCGGGAAGGCAACCCGATAAAGGACATATTCCGTTAACCTCAATATTTTTCGAGACCCCCACCAATTTATAGCCTTTCATCTCAATTGGCTTCACGGGAATCCCCTCAGCATCGGCCGGCGTGATCAAAATGGTGGCAACATATGATCAATGGTCATATGTTGCCACCATTTTTCCTTGCCTCGGCCCTTCCCCGGGCGGGTTCCGTAACCGATTATTCATTAGGAATCAATAAGATAGACGAATATTTGCGGAAGCAGCCATCCCGGCACGAAGCTTGAAGCAATATTTAATCACTTCGTTCATAACGAACTGAAATCAACCGGTAACAGGGATGGGTAAATGGAGCAGGTCCCCGCCTTTGCCGAAGTTATTCGGAAATGACCTACGAAACGGTCCGGCTTTTAAAACCCGCAACCTGGAGAGGAAAGCGCCGCTATGATTCTTGTCAAGATCAAAATGAAGGTGGTTCCGGAAAAGCGGAAAGAGGTTATGCAGACTCTCCTCTCCATGATTGAGTCGGTGCGAAAGGAGAAGGGTTGTCTGAGCTATATGGTCTTTTGTGACATGGAAGACGACCACGTTTTCAGTCTGATCGAGGAGTGGAAAACCCGTGAAGACCTGGCCCGCCATATACGGTCTGAAAAATTCAGTGTTTTGCTCGGGACAAAGAGCCTTTTGGCCCAAACGTGGGAAATCAACATCTATACGGTTTCCCATTCGGAAGGCGCGGAGGTCGTCAATGCCCTTAGAGGCAAAGGAAACCCTAAAAAAACTTTAAAAAAAAGGGAGAAAATCCGTGCCCTGGGGCAATAACCGCAGGGGCCCGCCTATAAGAACGCTTTGGTTATTCCTGGAGCCGACTTCGACTGTTACAGGTTTTTGGGGATCATCTTGAAATGAAAAAATCTAATTCTGATATGCAAAAGGAGAGCGCATGAGAACCTTGCTGATTTATCCCGAGTATCCGGACACATTCTGGAGCTTCAAGCATGCCTTGAAATTCATCCACAGAAGGGCGGCCTTGCCCCCGCTGGGTCTTCTGACAATAGGAGCGATGCTGCCCGGAGAATGGTCCAAGAAGCTGGTTGATCTGAATGTAGCAAAGCTTACTAAAGAAGACCTGGCATGGGCTGATTACGCTTTTATCAGCGGCATGGTGGTGCAAAGGGATTCAGCACACGAAATCATCGCCCGGTGTAAGGAGGCTAATCTCAAGGTCGTAGCCGGCGGGCCGCTTTTCACCAGCGAATACGATCAGTTTGAGGGTGTGGACCATTTTGTACTCAATGAAGCCGAACTGACCCTTCCCTCCTTTCTGGCGGATCTGGAGAGGGGACGCGCCAGGCGCATCTACGAGACATCCGGGTTTTGCGACATTCAAAAGACCCCTGCTCCTCTGTGGGAGTTGATGGATTTCAAACATTATGCATCGATGAGCATCCAGTTTTCGCGTGGCTGCCCATTCAATTGTGAGTTCTGCAACGTGACGGCGTTATTCGGGCATCGCTCACGCATCAAAACAGCCGAGCAGATTATTGCCGAGCTGGATGCGCTTTACGATCAAGGGTGGCGTGGACAGGTCTTTTTTGTGGATGACAACTTTATCGGCAATAAGGGCTATCTGAAGAACCATCTTCTGCCGGCACTCATAGAATGGCAGAAAGGCAAGAAGGGAGTCCCTTTCAACACAGAGGCTTCGGTCAATCTGGCCGATGACGAGCCGCTGATGGAGATGATGGTCGAGGCAGGTTTTGATGCGGTATTCATCGGAATTGAAACGCCCAGCGAAGAAAGTCTGGCTGAATGCAACAAGCTGCAGAACAAGAACCGTGACCTGCTGGATAGTGTAAAGCGCATGCAGCGGGCCGGCCTGCAAGTGTCAGGAGGCTTCATTGTCGGATTCGACAGTGACACACCTTCCATCTTTCAGCGGCAGATTGAGTTTATCCAGAAAAGCGGCATTGTGACGGCCATGGTGGGCCTGCTGAACGCTCCCCCCGGCACCAAGCTTTATGAACGAATGAAAGAGGAGGGTCGCCTGATCGACCTTATCTCCGGGGACAACGTTGACGGCACAACCAACATACTTCCCAAAATGGGACTCGATGCCTTGCGCGAGGGATATGAAGACTTGTTGCAGAATATTTACTCACCCGGTCATTACTACAAACGCGCCAGGACCTTCCTTCGGGAGTATAAAGAACCCAAAGTGAAAACTCCCCTGGATTTTCAACGCCTGCTGGCAGTCCTGCGTTCAAGCATCCGCCTGGGCATTTTCGGCGAGGAGCGATTCCAATATTGGAGCACCCTGCTCTGGACGCTTTTTCGCCGACCCAAACTGCTCTCGCTGAATATTACGCTTGCGATCTACGGTTATCATTTCCGCAAAATCTGCAAGTTGAAGATCGCCCGGTGAGTCGTGATTCCATTCGGGTCGAATGAATTTCAGAACTCCTGACCTAGGTCATTAAGGATGTGAAACATAAGCGTAGCGCTGTGAATTGTAAGACCCTGAAAACTGGTCCCCCGAGGACTAATTCTCCGGAAATACCGTTTCATTAAATTTTCCGCTGCTTTTTAAATAGATACCCCCGGGCAAGCCCGGGGTCCTAACGCTCTACGGCTCTTGTGGAGCCGACCTCACCTCTGCTGACGCAGAGACGAGGTAAGGCTCATTCATCCACGGGTAAACCCGTGGTATTCTGTCTTCGACCGCATAAAAACCATCGTTAAATTAGTTGGTTACTGGCTTATGTCAGGAGTTCTGAATTTATGAACCCGTTGAAGGGGTATCCTGGAAAATGACCTCCATATGAAGAAAAACAGTCGTATACCGGCCGGGGTCGATGACCATATTCGACTCCCGGTCGCAAGTTCATCTTAACGAAAAACATCACAATTCAACTCAAGGAGGCGTTATCAATGAAACCGGAAAACACAGGAAAATTGAAGTATGGAGGTTGGGGCCTTGTTCTCGGGGCAGTCATCGCAATGATTATCGGTTTTTCGTGGGGGGGTTGGAAAACCGCTGGTACTGTCTTGGTACGCAATTCAAGTGGAAAAAAACGCCTCGATTTTGCGTGAGACTT
>CAYVUX010000072.1:0-3484 GCA_964455075.1 uncultured Desulfobacteraceae bacterium
CATCCGGAGAGACAACCATGTCCGCAATGCCCGAGTGCCCTCTCTGGACATAAAGAACCGGCTTCTCGCTGGAGCGGGCCTCCATTCCGGAGCAAACGAGTGTTGCCAGGAGGAAGAGCCAAAAGGCCGGTCGGAGGATTCCCATGGCCGAATGCTTGCGGCCCACACGGTTTATCGATGGAATGCCGTTACGTGGATGAGGCGGGTGGGGATTCTGTGGACAGGAAAGAACATTTTCTTCTAGATATTCGTCGCCCGGCGGCGGGGGTTTTTTAATGGATTGGTCGTTCAGAAGGGCAAAACAAAAACGTCCCATATCGCAGGCAACCCGGGAAGAGGACGGCTGGAGAAACCGTCCGGAATTACACCACAGAGCACGCAGCTCGACCCAAAATCCCACCTGCCCTATATCAAACCGTTTCCCGAAGGTCAACCGATGGATTCCCCTGCGGCGCTCCGGCCACCCTGTAGGAGCGGGCTTGCCCGCGAATAAGATCTGAACGGGTCACTGACGCAGCTTTCGGTTGCGAAGGAAACCGGGTTGCCTGCATGTAGAGGAGGTTTTGTCCTGAAGACCTTACACCCCGGCAGCGTTCTTCCTGGTTCGCGGCTTGCGCCGCTCCTACAGAAGCGCTTTCGACATCCTGTAGGAGCGAGCTTGCTCGCGAACACGCTCCAAAACGGGTGATTCAGATGGCTTACCTACTCGAACCCACCGTCGAAATAGAGCTCCAGCCTCCCGCCTTTCTTCTCCGCAACATGGAAGGGAAGAACCCTGGAGGTTCTGAGGTTCTGAAAGAGGTGCCTTTTCAAGGCATCCAGGCTCCCGGCGTGCTGGACCCGGTAACAGGAAGCCCCATCCGTCACCCAGATCGGGCCGCCCACGGCCCTCACTCCGGGGAAGCTCCACAGAACTTCGTCGATTCTTCGGGAGAGCGCCGGAGGGAAAGCATGGAAGCAAATCTGTCGGGTTTTCAGGGATGCGGGGTCCTCCTCCCTTTTTCGAGAGGAATAGGCCGTCTCGGCTTCACTCTTGGTTTTCTGTGCGCTCCACCGGGTTGAGGCCGCAGGCCGACCCTCCGGTTTCCAGATGTACGCCTTTGCAGAGAATCCCGAAAGATAGGATCCTGCGGCGTCCACCGGGACGAATTCCCCGGACGCGCTTTCCATGGGCCCGCGCTTCCAGACCGCGCGCAAGGCCACCCCCACCCTGTCCCCTTCGGGGTGGAGAAAGGTTTCCCCGACAAGGACCGCGGTGGCGGGCCTCGTCCGATGCGTCATCTCCTCGAAACCTGCCTGATCCCCGAGGTGGAGAGTGTGCCCCAGTTCGTCATCCCGGCCAAGTCCCGTGAAACGGGCCGCGAGCCGGGATCCAGAAGTTAACGATGCCATGCCGTTTTCCTGGATTCCGAATCTCCCTCCGCTTCGCGTCGCTCGTCCGGAATGACGCTCTTTTCGGATTGCGACAGAGTCTCCCTGGGCGGGGCCGCCCGCCAAGGGTCCGGAGAGGGCCGCTTCCACGCTCACACATTGAAAACCCCCGTTTGTGACCAGAGCCTGCCGGAGCGCACGTTCCAGGGATTCAGCGAGCGGCCGATGCACTCCCGGGCCCGGCTCTTTCATCTCAAGGGCCACGCGAATGGCGTCCCCCTCCACGCGCAATCCTTCCGCTGAAACACCGTTTCGGCAGACGGATGCGAGCTCTCCGGAGAGACCAAAGGCCATCCGGTCCACGGACTCGTAAGGCCGCTCCTCCAGCCCTATTGGATACGGGTTGGTCTCGGGCTCGGCCCGATAGAGGCTCCGGGCCGGGCTCTCCGGACCGAAAGGTACGACCGCTTCTGCAGCGATCCCGGGCAGTTCGCTCCCGGCCCGGTCCGACGCGGAGATGCGTATGCGAAGCTCCTCCCCCGTTTCATCGGGCAGAAGCCGCACTTCATACACGACCAGGTGGCGATCAACGAGGCAATCCTCCGGCATAGTCAGCGGCGCTCTTTCGCGAAATGCACTCCAGTCCCGTCTGGAGAGTACAACCAGGGAGTGATTCTTGCGAAGCCTCCACGTCAGACGGTCCATGACGAACTCTTCCAGCCGGCTGAAACGTCCGCCCCATCTCAACGAACCGGGCATGACGGCACAGGGCGCCATTTCAAGAGGCGTGCGGGCCTCCCACTGGAGCAGGTCTTCCATGAGGCCCTCTACCTGAGCCTCGAGATCCGTCGGTGGAGCCGATTCCGTCCCCCCTGCGGAAAGGGGCTGGTGCGCGCAGCCGAGAGAAAGTCCCACCATCCCCGCCACAAGGCCAATGAGAATAGAATAAGATAGGAGTCCTTTCCGACGCATTGTATCCCTCCTGCAAAATCCTTTGATGTCTATGTCTGAACGGTTATCCGGCCCCGGCCAAAGCCGCCTCAGGCACCCGTTCCAAAGCGTATTCGCGGGCAAGCCCGCTCCTACAGGATACCGGAAGCTCCTCTGTAGGAGCGGCGCAAGCCGCGACCGGGAAACGCTGCCGGCGTATAAAGTCTTCACCACAGAATCTCTCCTGCAAGCTGAAAACCCTGCTCCTTCCCAACCCAAAACCACACGAGCCACCCCGTTCCAGAGCGTGTTCGCGAGCAAGCTCGCTCCTACAGGATACCGGAAGCTCCTCTGTAGGAGCGGCGCAAGCCGCGAACCGGGAAACGCTGCCAAGGCGTTCCCCCTATTCGAAGCCCCGGCCGCCTTCCGGCCACAGGGCCTGAGGTGCGTGCATATCCTGCGTCCGCCCCGACCAATCCACGGGAGGCCGGTACTGCACGAACCGAATTTCCCGGCTCGAAGCCTGCCACGGCCTGATCCGGCCAAATGTGCGCAAGTCCACCTCATGGGGTTTGAACCCCATCCCACTCCAGTCCACGGCTTCGCCCCTTCCCGCAGCCCTTTGGATCCGAGCGAAAAGCGCGCTTTCGAGCGCTAAGAGGTCCGTGTCTTCGAGCCGCACCTGCCAGGTCACGAAGCAGGCTTGGGGCTCCGCGGGCTCGATCCGAAGGCGCATCCTTCTTGCCTCGATCACCCCTGGAATCGACCGAAGAACGTGGTGGAACATCTCCGTGAGTTCGTATTCGGCCACACCCACCAGCTCCACGGTTACCAGGTCTTCACGGGCACTGGCCGCCTTTTCAAGAAGGCCTTCTTCTCCGGCCGTGCCGGCTGCATAGAACGCCTCAGCGGAGCCCCCTGTGAAGCAAAGACCCGTGCCGAGAATGACCAGCCAGGCAGTTCTTTTGACACGCCTCAGGATGCCTTGTGCTCTTTTCTGTTTTGTCATGTTCATCCCTCCCCTCCGGATGAAAATGGTTGGTGAAGCTTTCGATCCTTACCCTCTTTTATCGAATGCCGGAGTCGGGTTTTCCATTTCCTTTCCGGTTTTTCTTCAGGTTCTCCGGAATTCGAGTACGCCTCTCTCACCCGTTGGGAGCTGGTTCGCGAGCAAGCTCGCTCC
>CAYVUX010000072.1:3584-10952 GCA_964455075.1 uncultured Desulfobacteraceae bacterium
TACAGGGGTCCGGAAGCGCTTCTGTAGGAGCGGCGCAAGCCGCGAACCGGAAAATGCTGCCTGAAGAAAAGACTCCACGAGAGAATGACTCCCAAAACCAGCCAAGTTCCCTTCCAACCGAAGCCTGCCTCAACCCCCGTCCAGAGTTGTTCGCGAGCAAGCTCGCTCCTACAGGGGCCCGGAAGCGCCTCTGTAGGAGCGGCGCAAGCCGCGAACCGGAAAACGCTGCCGGGGGGCAAAATCGCGACGACAAGATCTCCCCTGCAGGCAGGCAACCCGGTACCATCCCCAAAACCCGCCTCAGCTCAACGTCCAGAGCGTGTTCGCGAGCAAGCTCGCTCCTACAGGGGTCCGGAAGCGCTTCTGTAGGAGCGGCGCAAGCCGCGAACCGGAAAATTCCATCAGGGGTCAACCACGGATCCTGCATCGGAAGCAGCGAGCGAGAGGCGCGCGGTCTGCACATATCCCGTGCCGCCCGAAAGGAGCCGGATTTCCGTCCATGCCGGAGACTCATTCTCGACCGTTACCGCGATCCCGGGGGCGATGCGCCCGATCACGCCGGATTCGGAGGCGGGCCCCGCGTATATGCGGATCATTCCCCGGTTGAGGGGATCCCATCCGCCCCCTCCCCTGGATGCAAGCCTGTCGCGGATCTGCCGGACGATTGCTTCGGCCGAAGAGTCCTGGGGAACCCCCTCTTTCCCTTTGAAACGGATCTTGACGCGGGTGAGACCCGGAGAGGCGGCTTCAAAAGCCAGGTTGACGTGGCTTTCCCGCGCGTGCCCCAGAAGGGCCGCGCGATCCTCGAGGATCTCCACGCGATTAATGGAAAAGCCCAGTTCTTTTAGACTTTCACTGCTTGCGATAATCACGCCTCTCAAGGGACGGCAAAACGCCTCCTCCCGCTCACCGGTCATCCATTGCTTGGTTCCCGCGTACATCTTTGTGAGAGAAGGCCCGGCACTGCAGGCCGAAGCGAGAAGAAGGATGGCAAGGAAGACCACCGGCAAGGTAAAGTGAATGCCCGCAAGCCAGAGAGCAAACCGCGTTTTTCGATCGTTGAACATTCCTTTCATTATGACCTCCTTTCCGCCCTTCCTTCAGAGCGAGACGGCCCTTCAGGAAAATCCTCTCCGCGCATGATGGCCGCCCAGCGCAGAACCTTTTGGGAATAGGCCGATTTGTCGACCCCCACCTTCCGGCCTCCCCGGTAGACGATGACCACGTCCCGGGCTTTTCTTCCATTTCCGGGGCCCGCATAATAGTACTCGAGCGGCAGCTTCCAGGCCTGAGGCTCCATGCGGTCGATGCCGGTCGTCCTCGGGTCACTGGCTGCTTTTTCGAACATGCGCGCCAGGTACCAGGACCCGGCCATGATGGACGCGTAGGCATCAAAAAAGTCATTCTTGATGCGTATCCCCCGGGCCATAAGGCCCTGCCGGGCTTCGCGGAACGTACTCGCTATGGTCTGCATGAGTCCACCGGCCGTGGTGCATGGGGCCTTTGCCCTCGGATCTCCTCCCGACTCCACAATGATCACTGCGCCGATGATTTCCTCCGGAATGGCGAACATGCGGGAAGCCCGGCGGATCGTCCCCTGGTAAGGCTCCAGGATCCGATGGAGGCCCCTTGCAACCGGCCGCCTCTTGGACGGCTCCTTCAATGCGGACTCCTCATCCTTCTCGGTAAAAGGGAGAAACACCGTGCGGAGCCGCGCCCAGGGATCGACGGTCCCCTCGCCGCCGGTCTCCACGACCTCCGGGGCCGTCTTTTCTCCCGCGATCTCCCGGAGCGCCTTCCACGGATCGACCTTTTCCGAGGCATAGGCAACCGCTCCAACAAGAAACCATGCCGGCAGGATCAGCGCCCAGCGGTGCCAAGGCGCCATGCGGCCGGCCCGCGTCTCCAACGGCCTCCTTTCTGTCCTCTTTTTCCGGGATGGAACCTGCTGTATTTTTTTCATCTTCTTTCCCGACCGGTCGTGACCGGCTTGAACCTCGCTACGGTATGCGTTTGGCAAACGCCACCCCGATCCCCGCACCGCTCAGCGCCTGAAACTCCTGCAGGTAGTCGCCTAGTAGGATCCGGCTGCTCGTGTCCTCCTCCAGGTAGAGGACCCGCTGCCCGTCCTCGCCGCGAACCTCGGTTACCCGCCGGTCCTCCAAGAGATCCCCCAGGTCGCGGCGCGGATGATACAACCGGTCCCCGAAGGCCAGGTAGAGCCCGTCATCTTTTCGCACCAGGCGCCCGATCTTCTCCCCAGGAACCGCTGCCAGCGAAGACCGGCCCACGGGCTCCCGGGCCCGGGGTCCTTTTTGCGCGGGAACGGATGCCCCTTTCTGCTCTGCGCTGATCAACAGCATGAACGAAAACACCATGATCAGCAGAAACAGGTAGGCGAAGAGGTCTTTTCCAGGGTCTTGGGTTCTCTCAAACGCGATTCCGCTTTTTCGTCTTCTGCGCGCCATGCGTGCGCCTCCTCTATCACCTCTGCGATGCGCAGGCCCACCAGGGTCTCCAGGCGCTTGGCCCGGACCATGAGAACCCGGGAACACAGGAGCGTGACCACGGGCCCTCCAATGGCCGCGGCCCCCAGCGAGGTGTAAAGGGCGGTGGAGAGACCGCTGTTCCACGAAGACACGAAGACCGCCGTCGTGGCCTGCCCCTGTGCCAGCCCGCGAAACATTTCGTTGAATGCGCCTATGGAGCCGAAGATGGTTCCCGCAAACCCTATGAGGATGATGGTATTGACATAGCCGTTCAGGGCGTGGAAATGGACCGATACCCGTGCATCCACCTCCGACCAGATGGCATCGGCTATGGAATCCGCACTCCCGGCCTTCGACGCCGCCGCCCTTCTCAGCCTCTGGAACAGGCATTCCAGGAAATCCAGGGGCTTTCTTCGGCCCACAGGCCCAAGGATTCCTTCTTCCCCGGGCGGGACCAGACGGAGGCGATCGTAGAGAATGACCAGCCGGTGTATCATCAAAAACAGGTACCCCAGGAATACGCCTCCGAAAAGGAGCCCGAAGTTCTGGAAAATCCAGCCGATGAATCCCATCACGACCCCTTTCTACACGAGCCCTGCGGTTCGAAGGAGCTCCACATCCGGCTGTCCGTGAAAACATGCCGGGTCAATGGGCACTCGGCGGCCGTTCGGGGTGTCGAGCGAGACCGGCAGGAACACGCCGAAAAGCCCCCCTCCCTGTCTCCTTATGGTATAAGCGCGTCCCAGGACATCCACTTGCCCGGGAGCAATGTCGGCGCCGATCAGGCCCCGCTCCCTGCACCAGCGGAACCCCTGTGCCACGCGCGCATAGATGGCGTCCCGGACCATGCCGTACATGTAGTACCGGATCTCTATGCGAGCGTCGGGCGAGACGCCGAATTCCTCAAGGGCCTCGGCCCATTTGCTCCAGGGGTTTTCCACCACGAACACCGTGCCGGAAAAGTCGGCCAGGGCGCCCCGCGCAATCCGGGTTCCGTCCCGCAGGTCCAGGTGAGGTCGTCCATCGAGCACCAGCACGGGTTTCATTTGAAAAAGCCGGTAGGTTTTGCGCAGACTCTCTACCCGCAGGGGAATGTTCTCCTCTGGGGAATCCCCCGCCCCCACGCTCCCCCAGGCTCGGTAAAGGGTCACGTATTGCTTCGGGTCCACTGTGACGGAACGCTCCTCCGCACATACCGAGACGGGCTGTGCGGATTTCTGCGGCGCGGGCAGGGCGCTCTCTCCGTCGGCCCGCGCATCCTCCTGCGCGCCTTTCCCGGGTGGAGGCGAGTTCGTTTGATCCGCCGCAGCATCCTCCCCGGGCCCGCGCTTTTCGTCATCAAACGATGCCGTCAGGGAAACCGAATCCTTGGGTTTCCTTTCCTTTTCCCCGGACACGGCATTCCGGAGGCTTTCCCAGGCGTCGGACCCCGCCCTCGGGTTCTCCCCAGGCTTCCCGGTCCCCAGAAGTTCCGCCATCTCGGCCGTTTGAAACCGGGAGGACGCTTCGCGGCCCTCTGCACCGGTTTCCTCGTCCTTGTGAGAGGCTTTCTGGACCTCGGTTGGTGCGGGGTTCTCCGCCGGTGCCTCGTCTGGGGGCACGCTGCCGGGTGCAGGAGTGTAGGCCTCACCGCCCTCGGGCGCTCTGGACCCGGGATCTTGCTGCGCCTTCTGCGCAAGCTCCGCGTTCGGTTTGTGTGCCGGATTTGTCTTCGGCTTTTCCGTACCAGCCCCTTCCGGAGCCGCATCCTCTTCCTGCTTCGGAAAAGAGCTGCCCGCGTCCGGCTCACGAGCGGCTTTTTCCGGTGGAGAGGCCTTTTCCCTCTCTATGCGCTTTCTCACTGCGGCTTCCCGGGCCGGGGGTTCAACCTCGGCTTTCGCGATTGGGGCACTTTCGTTCTTCTGCTGCGGTTCAAACACGTGCCGGATCTCCACCAGGGCCTCATCCACCGGAGAGCTCCACTGGTATATGAGCGCCATGAATGCCAGGAGGGCTCCGAAGACCAGCACAGCGGCCCGGCCGGTCCTCAGGGTGCCGTCGGGATGGGTGAAGAGCTTCCGCATCTCAAAGGGCCTCCGTGATCCGGGGGTCGATCAACGGCTCATCCGGCGACGGGGCACGAGGGTCCCACAAGGCGATCTGGCCCGATATCTGGGAAGCGATCGCAGGGTAGCGGTGGGAAAGCCGGCCCTCTTTCTTTCTGTATTCCGCAAAGAGGTCCTCCGCCTTGAGCCTCTCCATGCTCCTGCGGCAGGTTTCGTCCGCCAGGAATCCGCTCAGGTCGTTTTCGGCCAGCATCTCGCAGGCATCCAGAGACATGCGAATGAGGTCCAGGTAGGTTTCCATCTCTTCCTGGATGTTCTCGGTCATGCGCTCGTACTTTCTGCCCACGAAATCCTTCCGGTCAAGCGGAGGGTTGCCGGTAGAGGCAACCTCGCCTTCATCCGGAAGCCCCTTGAAGATCTCCTTGTCCCGGGCAAAGCCCAGGTCCTGCTCATAGTCGCTGTAGTTGGCGAGTTTCGCGGCATAGAAGAGCGCCTTTTTGAGGTTCGCGCAGTATTCGGCGAAATCAATGTCCAACTGGCAACTCGAAACGCTTTTTGGGTCAAACATGTCGCCCAGTTTCCGGCCCATCTCCCGGGTTTCCGACTTCAGGGTATCCACGGAGGCCCGGGTGTACTGCGCATACAGGGAGTCGTCCTCTCCGCGCACCTGGCCCGCCAGGATCAATCCGAGACCCAGGATGAGCCCGACCGTCGCGTGTTTGGCGAATTGCGGCTTCATTTTCCTCCTCCTTTTCAACCGTTCCATGCCTGGCGTTCTTTTCTCAGGAACTCCAGCTCTTCCTCGATGCTCAGGGATTCGGTGGAGAGACCCTCATCATTGACCACCTTCACTTCATCGAGGCCGGCCAATACCTCGTCCACCATGTCGTCCAGGACCCCTCCGAGTTTCCCCACCGAGTCGTCCACGATCTCCAGGGTTTTGCGCATCTCGGAGATATGGGGGAAGCCGAGGTTGGCCAGAATCTCCTGGGACCCGGTGCCTCCTATCTCGGCCACGGGAATGATCTTGGCAAAGGTGTTGTACAGGGAAGCCAGGACGTCACGATACCGGGCGGATACATCATGGCCTTCCAGCCGGATCTTCTCCCGGATGAGCCCGGTAATCTTCTGGTTCATGGCGGCCACCTTCACCCGCGCTTCGTAGAGGCTTCGACGCTGGCTGATCTGGAGGACCCGCCTCTTGGCCCGGTTGTAGCGCTTGAGGAGCCGTCTTTTTTCGGCGGGGTCTTCCGATGCCGCCCGGTAGGCCTCCAGCGCGTCCCGGGCGTCCCCGGAGGCATGGTCAAACCGCTCCTTTTCCCGCTTCAGGTACTGCTCCAGAACGAGCTCGTAGTTGGTGTTGATGGAGCGCGTCGCCTGGGTGTCCGCAAGGGAGGCGGCCACGGCTTCATCGAACGAATCCAGCGCATAGAGGAGGCTCGCCAAGTGCTCGTCGCACGCCGTTTTGAGCGCACCCACCTCCATCAGGATCTTTCCGTTGATGTGCGCCCTTCGCGCGTCTCCTTCGGGGTCGCCCTTGGCCAGGAAGCCCGCCTCCTCGAGTCTCTCCCGCGTATCGAGCAGCCGCTGCAGCTCGGCCGTTCTCTCGGCGAATTCCCGAAAGAGGGCCTGGGAAGAGGCCTTGAGCCCCTTGCCCCGCTGTTCCACCCGGTCCCGCGACCGCTTGGCAATCTCCACCGCGCGGTCCGCACTCCGGGTCGTCGTCGAGTAGGCGAATGCCGGAAAAGAAGCGGCTCCCGCCAGCAACAGGCCGAGCGCAAGGACCGCAAACGTTTTGAGATGTCTGATCGTGCCCGATGATTTCATGTTGTTCTCCTCCTTCGGTTCATGAAGCCGTCTTACTCGTTGCCTGCAGGTCGGAGCCTTTCGTGCCAACCCTCAGGCCGGCTCACTTGGGGATGCATCTATTGAAAAAGCCGCGTATAGAGTTCCGGGTCCAGCCGCCGGCAAAGGAGCTCGGCCTGGGCAAGGCGTTCGTCCCTCTTGGTCTCGGCCTCCTGAATTACGAAGCTGCAGTAGGACTTGAGCAGAACCCGATCCTCTTCCCCGTATCGCGCTTCGCCCCGGGCCGCATTCGAGAGATGCCGGTACACGGCCTGGTGAAACCGGGCTTCAAAGCGCCTTTTGTTGAACATGTGGACCGCCCTCGAAAGATGGGCCTGGGGGATTTCCCGCCTTTCATCCAGGCATGCTTCCATTACGGGGAGCCAGCATGCCTCCCAACGCTCATTCTCTGCGGCGTCGTCCAGGATGCTTTTCAGTTCACGGTCGGAATAGCCCCCGATCCCCCGCGCGACAACCTCCTCGCAGGTGGGCGAAGGCGCAACCACCACCGCTTTTTTCCCGCCGGCGCATCCCAGAAGCATCAGTCCCAGGCAGAGCCCCAGACCCCATGCCGTCGGCCGAAATAGGTATTTTCCCAACATCGCTTTTCCCTCCTTTTTGTGCGGGGCCCTCCGATCCTGACGGAAACCGTCCCCCGAAATGCGTGTTTGACCATCGTCCTTCATCTGGTGTTATCGAACGCCTTTTGGGATTTTCAAAAAAGGGCCGCGAATTTCGTGAAGATTTTTCCGCCGAAGCCCGGCCCGGCAGGCACAACCGGTTTGACAGATCCCTCAAACTGTTGTAATCCAATGCTATTCTCATCCGGGATGGCGGATGGCCGCTGCTGAGACCACCGGTTCGCGGCTCGCGCCGCTCCTACAGAGGCGCTTTCGAATTCCTGTAGGAGCGAGCTTGCTCGCGAACACGCTTTGGACGGAGGATTCGGGTGGATTACGGTTGGTAAGGAACTTGGCTGCTTTTTGGAA
>CAYVUX010000073.1:0-10938 GCA_964455075.1 uncultured Desulfobacteraceae bacterium
TTGGTGCCGCTCAATTTCAGGCTGTCCCCAAAAGAGCTCGCCATGATCCTCCGAGACAGCGGATCCCGCATGCTTTTGGCTCAAGGGAAGTTCAGAAAGAACGTGGAAGCACTCCGGCCCCTCGTGAAGATGGAAAAAATTCTCTGGACGCAGCCGGATTCCGACCCCTTGGACTCGGGGGACGACCTCTACGAGGATCTGCTCCGGGATCAACCCCGGACTCCGCCCCGGGCCGGGAGCCAGGCAGGCGAAGATGTGGCGCACCTCTACTACACGAGCGGTACTACAGGAAGACCCAAGGGGGTCATGCTGACCCACCGGAATGTCAAGACCCACGCCCTGGGAACCATCGCCGAACTTCACCTGACGGACCGGGATCGCTGGGTCCATGTGGCGCCTCTGTTTCACCTGGCGGACGCATGGGCCACCTTTGCGATAACCTGGGTGGGAGGAAAGCATGTCCTGGTTCCCGTCTTTGATCCCGGTTCCGTGTTCCGTGCCGTGGAAGACGAAGGCATTACGATCACGAACCTGATCCCCACCATGCTGAACATGATGGTCAATCACCCCGATGTGGGCAAATACGACTATTCCAGCCTCAGGATGCTCCTGAGCGGGGGCGCGCCCATCGCGCCCGAACTGGTCCGAAGGATCATGGAGGCATTCCGGTGCGATTATATTCAGACCTACGGCATGACGGAGACGAGTCCGTACCTTACCCTCTCCATTATCAAGGACCATCTCAGGTCTTTGCCGTGGGAGGAGCAGCTTCGATTCAAGGCGTCCACGGGTCGGGAATTTATCGGTGTAAGTCTGAGGGTGGTGGACAGCGAGGGGAACGATGTGGCCAGGGACAACGAACAGGTAGGGGAAATTATTGTCAAGGGGGACATCGTGACTCCCGGGTACTGGGAGCTTTCCGAAGAAACGGAAAAGGCCTTCCGTGACGGATGGCTCTATACAGGAGATCTGGCGGTGATGGATCCGGAAGGATATGTCAACATCGTGGACCGGAAAAAGGATATGATATTAACGGGGGGAGAAAACGTCTATTCGACAGAGGTGGAGAATGTCCTGTATGCACATCCCCATGTTCTGGAGGCGGCCGTGATCGGTGTGCCCGACCCTCACTGGGGAGAAGCGGTGAAGGCCTGCGTGGTATTAAAAAAGGGCAAACAGGCCACGGCGGAGGAGATCATCGGCTTCTGCAAGGAGCACCTGGCCCACTACAAGGCTCCCAAGGCCTTGGATTTCCTGGAAGAGCTTCCCAGGACGGGATCGGGAAAGATCTATAAGAAAGGTCTTAAGGATTCGGCCCGGGAAATTGGGTAAAAAAACTTTAAGATAGATGACAGCCTACACAGGCTGGGCTTGCTGTTGATTGCCGTCATTCCGGATGAACGACGCGAAGCAATGAGAGATCCGGAATCTAGAGAAACGGCATCACATCGTTGACTTCTGGATCCCGGCTCGCGCCGCGTTTCACGGGATTTGGCCGGGATGACGAAACGTATCGAAAAGATATCGATTAATCGGCACGTTTTTTGTCGTGTCGACGGCTTCGACAGTGCCCTGGCATGATTCTTCATCGTTCTTTCCGAAGCGGTCCTTCCGTACTCCGGGTCCGCGGCTCAGTCTCCATTCCGGGGACCGGTCGTGGAGGAAAAACGTCCACCGGTTATCGAAGGGTCTTCCCTGTATCTCAACGCCTTGAAATCCAAGGTGCCTTGCGGGCTGTGACAATCGGTGCACGACAGGGCTTCCCCTGCGGGAACCACTTCATGATTGATCCGCCAGTACATTCGCGTCTCTACAAATCGGATTTCTCCGCTGTAGGCCAAGCCCGCAGCCGCCATCCCGTCCCGGGCGGCCCGGTCCCAGTCGAAATGTGTCCAGAATCCGCCCCAGAGTTTCGGGACGATCAGGTGGCCGTGGACGGCGTAGACACCATTTCCATGCCGGCTCGGGACCAGTCCCAGAACATGAGGGTGGGCTTTGCCTTGGCAAAACGCGGGATGTGACAGGTCTGGCATGCAACGGTATCACAGTGTCGGTTCAGCGTATCCAGCACCGGGTTCGCCTTGGGGTGCGGCTCCGGATCGTGACAATCCACACACGACACCCGTCCCTCGCTTACTGCTGAGGTCGTGCTTGCCCCCGCGATTTTGTGGTTCATGGTGACATGACAGTCCTGGCAGCGGAAATCCTGGCCCCCCATGTGCACGTCGTGGGTGCGGGGAGGGTCCTTGAGCGTGGAATCCAGGTCGCCGTGTTTGACCGCATCCCCACCTCCGCCGTGCCGCGCCTCGTCACTGTGAAAGAACGTCCGGAGATAATCCGGATCTTCGGAGAGACGGGCCCATCCCAGGAGATAGGCATCGAAGGCGTTTCGCCGCAGATCCGCCAGCAATGTTTCCATCGGCTGCAGGCGGATTTCCACCGGGACCCCGAGGCTCGCCAGCAGCTTCCGAAGGTACAGGGCCGCCTTCACGCGGCACGGGCGGCTCCAGCCGGAGGTGGTATGAATCCCGAGCGGTTCCACCGGCTTGCCTCCCGGCAGGATCAGCATACCGTCCTCCCATGTGTAGCCGGCACCGGCCAGAATAGCTCGGGCCCGCGGAAGCCTTTCCCGGGGCGGCACTCCGGAGAACCGGTCTCGAATCCCGCTGTGAGACCAGGCGGTGTTTTGCGAAGGCACCACGGCATACACAGGCCGGCGGTCACTGCGTTGTGGAATGAGGTGTTTGAAGTCATATTTGGACGATTTTCGGGCGTGGGCGTAATAACCGAAGCATGCTTTATACCACACTTGCGCTTCAATGGGTTCAAAAAAATGGACCTCCAATGTGCGTCGGTTTGAGAATCCCGACATGGAAGCGTGGAAAGTCCCCGCTCAGGAGGCGGGAATATCGATAAGCTCCGACCGCAAGCTCCGAATCAGCTTTTCCGGCGGTCGATCCCGGAAAATGCCGTATTCGGGCCCTTTCAGAGGGTCAATGCCCCGCAGGAACACATAGAAAATCCCGCCGAAATGCGTTTTGTATCGATAGTCCGGAATCCGCAGCCGGAGGTACTGATCAAGGGCCAGGGTGTAAATCATGTATTGAAGCACATAGAACGCCTCGTGCATGGCCCTGTGCAAAGATTCCTGGCCGTAGTCCTCGATCCTGTCCCCGAGGTAGTTGGATTTCCAGTCCACCAGGAAGAAGCGCCCCTGCCAATGAAAGACGAGGTCCATGAAGCCCCTCATAAAACCGCGGGTGGGCGAGAAGTGCAGCCTTTCGATGTGTTCGGGAAAGCCTCGGTACGCGGAGTGTGTTCGGTGCGGAAGCAGCATGCTCTTGAGTTTTTCCGGGAATAGCGGCTTCAAGGGCAGGGTGAATTCCAGTTCATTGAGACGGTCCCTGTTGGGAATGCGGGAGAACGAGAGGCCGGAATCATTCGGATCCAGGGATATCTCGAGTACCTTCCTCACGGTGCGGCAGACGGTTTCCTCCCACTGCCTGGATGGGAACCCGAAGGCTTCGAGCCTCGCCGAGACGAACGTTCTGAATGAGGACTCCCGGCCGTCTGTGAAGTCCAGGTGCTCAAGAAGATCGTGAAAGAAGATCCCGGCCTTGGCCCCTTTCGGAAAGGAATGGATATCGGAGAGGGTTTCATCCATGGGACGTTCCGAGGCCTCGAGGCGATGGCCCTCATGCACGGCATCCCTGTCAGCGGCCTCGATTCCGGGAGCGCCCCTCTCGGAGACCAATCCCGTGAAGCTGGACACGCGCCAATGGCGCTCTATGGTGCCTGAAAAACTCCGGGCCCGAACAGGAAGAGGTTCCCCGGCGGCGGATGCCACGATCATGCCGGCATCCCGCGGGATATCCTGGATAAGGATGGTGTCCCGGGCCTCTGCGGCCGTTTTCTCGAGATCCTGAGAAAGCCCGTCCTTGCCGAGGCGTTCAAACAGCCCATCGGCCTCATGCACCGGATCTTTGACGCCGACCTCTTTGGCGAGGTGAAAGAGGTATGCGGGAGCGGAAGTCTCGGCGCCTCTGATGGGACCCCAGACCGTGTAGCAGCGGTTTTTCGCCCTTGTCAGCGCTACGTAGAAGAGGCGCAGGTTTTCCGCCAGCAGTTCTCTCTCGGCCAGCGCCCGGTTTCGATCGGCATCGGATGATCCCAGGTCCAGGGTCGGGGCCAGTTCCCGGGTTTCGTCATGAAACAGGAAGGGCTCTCCGGAGCTCCGGATCAGGGAGCTTCCCCATGCAAAGGGGCAGAAGACAATCGGGAATTCCAGCCCCTTGCTTCTGTGGATGGTGACGATGTTCACGGCGTTCTCGTCGCTCTCGAGGCGAAGCTGGTGCTCGTCCAGTCGCCGTGACCGGCTGTCGCGCCTCTCCGAAAGCCAGTGAAGGAGCTCCGACATCCCGAGGGCTCCTTCTACGGCGGCCTGGTGAAGCACTTCGGCGAGATGAAGGACATTTGTCAACCGGCGTTCCCCCCTCGGGAGAGCCATGAGCCGGGGGCGCACTTCCTCTCGCGCCAGTAGGCGCCCGAACATGTGGATAAATCCCTTTTCGTGCCAGAGGTCGCGGTATTGCTTGAACGACAGGAGGCGCAGCTCCCAGAGGACCTCGTCGTTGATGAGACGGGCCACTTCGTTTCCGCTCAAGCCCAGAACGTCCGTGGTGAGCGCGGCCCGGACCAGTCCTTCGTGATTGGGTTCCACGATGCCCGTAAGGATCCTTTCCATATCCAGCGCTTCCCGGGAATCGAAAAGGTTGGAGGTGCTGTATACCACACTGGGGATCTCCAGCGCCGAAAGGGCGGCCTGGATCTGTCCGGCCTCGGCATTGGTCCGGGTCAGAACCGCGATGTCCGCTTCCCGGAGGGGCCTGTCCGTCAACCAGGCTTTGCCCCCCCTTCCCAGGCGAACAAGGCGGGAGATTTCCGCTGCCACGGCCGGGCAGATGATTTCCCTCGCCCTCCCCTTCGGGAGGACGCCTTTCTTTGATGAAGAGTCCTCTGATGGGAGCCGCCAGATAACCAGTGGCGGGCCGGATTTCCCGTGGACCCGGAGAGAGCCGGGTTGATTCCGGCCGGCCGCTTCGGTGGGGAAAAAGGGCAGTTGATCATAGACAAAGGGGCGGTCAACGGCCGAGAAGAGCGAGTTCACGGCGTCGATCAGGCCGGGGTCCGACCGCCAGTTCTCTCGAAGGGTATAGCGGGTGTTCACCTCTTCTCTCGCCTTCAGATAGGCGAAGATATCCGCACCCCGGAATGCGTAGATCGCCTGCTTCGGATCTCCAATGAGGAAGAGGATCCTCTTCCGGATGCCGAAAAGATCCCTGAAGATGGCGTATTGGACAGGGTCCGTGTCCTGGAATTCATCGACAAGCAGGGCCTTGAAGGTCCTCCCGACAGAACGGGCAAGGGCTGCGGAGGTCTTCCCGGACAGGGCCCGATGGACCTCGAGGAGGAGATCATCGAACGCGTGAACGTTTTTTTCCGATTTTTTCCATGCCAATTCTCTTTCCGCAAAATCAAAGAGCTTCCGCTTCAGTGCAAGGAGCCGTTGGTCAAAGAGCGCTTGCAGGGCTGTCCGGGCGCGCTTCAGGTCCTCGCAGGTCTCAAAGAAAGGATGCTCAGGTGGCGACCCCCCGGACTTCACGGCCGAGGAGACGGTGCTTTGGGTGAATTTGTCGAACTCGGCAAAGAGGTCCGGATCCTCTTCAAGAGACCTCGCGAAGCGGTCCATGGCCTCGATCCAGCCATCGATCTTTTTCCATGGATATTTGGTTCGGCTCAGATCGTTGCCGGCCTTAAGGATTCGCTCCACCGCATCTCTTGCCGCTGGCCAGGCCTTTCGAACCCGTTTCACGGCGTTCACAAAGTCCTTTTCTCTTCCGGCGGTTCGGGGGATGTCCAAGCGCGGGATGACACGAATGCGGGCGGCCGCCGTCCGCCGGGCGAGTAGAGACCCGAGGGAGGCCGGGGATACGTTTCGGGCCCGGGCATAGTGGGCGAAGAGAGGCGATGCGGCGTAAAGGTGTTTTCGCCAGAAATCCTCCACCACCTCCTCTTTGAGGGATTCCTCGTCGGTGATCAACTCCGTGTCGAACAGGACACCGGTCTCAAAGGCGTGCTCCCGGAGGATGCGCCTGCAGAACCCGTGGATGGTGAATACAGCCGCCTGGTCGAACTCGCGAAGTGCTGCCTGGAGCGCTTCTCTGGCGGAGGCCGGGTTTTCCACTGTCCTTTTGAGGTGAAGCAGGAGTGGATCATCGCTCCGCTCTCCAGAGAAAAATCCGAAGGCTGCGCCCAGTCGGTCCCGAATCCGTTGTTTCAGCTCCGCGGTTGCGGCTTCGGTGAAGGTGACCGCTGCGATTTCCCGGACCGATAATCCCTTCTCCAGGACCAGCCTGAGAAAAAGCCCCGTGAGGGTATACGTCTTTCCCGTTCCTGCGCTCGCCTCGATGAGCGTCGTATCGCCAAGGGGGCTTTTCGAGAGGTCAAACGGAATAGGCGCCGGGTTCTTCATTTCCTGTTGCTCATGCTTCTCCGGGCCGGTTTCCTGCGACCGACCTGGTAAGAATTCAACATGCGGGATCCTTCTGCGCCCCGAGCGGGGGGAAAAATACGCTTAAAGAAAGCCGGCAAAAGGCCTCGTCCAGGGGATCCTCCTCCCCAAAACACAGTTCATAGTAAGGGTCTTCCCGCTCTCCGCCCGCGGGATCGTAAATACTTCCCCTCCAGACCTTTCCAGCCTTTTCCAGGGCTTCCCCGGGAGGGGTTTGCCTGATCAGGCTCTCGCGGGCGAACGTCCAGGAGGAATCGGGGAAGAAATGGATGGGTTCCCGAAGTCCCTTCCAATATACTTCCAACAGTTGCTCCAGGATCTTTTCCGCGTCTTCCAGGGGGCCGTATTCCAGGACAACCCGCCGGGCGGACGATTGCCTGGGTCCCCGTCCGATCAGCATGCTGGTTCGGGGGTACCCCTCCGGCCGGATCAGGTTGAGAAGCGCGTGCCGGATCCACAAGCCGATCCGGTCGGCGGCATTCGCCCTGGCATAGCGAATCCGTGCCAGATTTTCCTCCGTGATCCCGCTCAGCAGTCCTCTTATTTGGAATCTCCCCAGGGAGACGTCCAAGGGCAAAGGCTCCAGCTCGCGCGCGCCCACCAGGCTTTCGATCTCTCCGGCAAATGCTTCCACTTCTGCGGTGAGGTTCTCAAAAGCGCAACGCCCCACGCTTCCGTGCGGGAGCCTGCCTGAGGCCCGGAGGGCCTCCTGGAGGGGTCCCAGGTCCTCCCCGGACAACCGCCTTTCCAAGAGTTCCTGGGCGAGCAGGTAGGCGTCGAGTCCTGCCAGCTCAAAAGGCTCCTTTTCCTCCATGCCGATAAACCGCTCCGTGAGGGAAATGCCCAGCCTTCGGAGAATAAGGTGTCGGGTCGGATTGGCGAAAAACGAACACAAATCCTCCAGATCGACCTCCGTACATGCATCATCGGGTTCCTCCAGGGGCTCCGTGAGAAACACCCGCGGAGCCTTCCCCTTTTCAGTCATGGCAAGAGCGGTCCGCGCGTTCTCTTGCGAGTAGCTGAAAAGGGTCCGGTCCCCCTGAAAATACGAGGGGCTGAATGCCTGCAGGCGGTGCCGGATGACCGGGAATTCGTGAAGACCCAGGCGCTGCTTTAGATAGTCCAGCAGTTCGCTCACCAGGACCGACGGGGGAAGGAGGCTGTTATCCCGGATGCTTTGCCCCACGTAGCTGATGTAAAGGGTCTTTCTCGCCGAGAGGAGTGTTTCCAGGAAGAGATACCTGTCGTCATTTCGCCTGGAGCGGTCGCCCTTTCGCGGGTTTTTGGCGATGAGATCGAAACCCGCCTTGCGGGATTCTCTCGGATAGGCGTCGTGGTTAAGGCCCGCCAGGCAGATCGCCTTGAAGGGAATGCTTCGCATGGGAAGCATGGAACAGAAGGTGATCCCGCCCGTGATAAAGCCGGAGCCGACACCCCCTCTTTCGAGCTGTTCTCTGATGTGGGCCCTTACCGAATCAAGGCTTGCTTCGCCCTCAAACCCCGAGATGAACCGGAGTTCTTTCAAGCCGTTCAACATGGCGCGAAGATGGGCCATATGCGGCTGGGCCCGGTCATCGGGGGCGAAGAGCCGGTCCAGGAGTCCCGTAAGCGTGATGCTCCAATCGCTGAGATTTCTGGGCCGGGTTAAGTCCCGCACCTCCTCGAACACCCGGCCCGCAAACTCCGCGAATTTTCCCAGGACCGCGGAATCGGACCCCTCCACCGAGTCGTAAGGAAGGATTTGCTTGAACATGCGCATCGGTTTCCCCGGCATGGCATAGCCCAGCAGGAGCCTGTCGAGACCGGACTTCCAAGTGTTTTCTTCAAGGGCCGGAAGTCCGAGCTCCGTTCGATTCTCCCTGTCAATTCCCCACCGAATCCGGGTTTCACGGACCCATCTTCTGACAGCGGCCACGTCAGTTTGTTCCAGTCCGAATGCGTCCCGTAGAATTTTTCTATCGAGCAGGGCGAGTACCTGAGAAGATCCGAATCGTCCCCCTGCGAGATCAAGCAGTGACAGAAAGGCATCGATGACCTCGCTTTCTTTTCGGGCCCCGCGGTCTGCAATGCTATAGGGGATCCTTCTGGGGTCCTCCGGGGGGAGATCGAACACGGCTTGCACGTAAGGGGCATAGTTTTCAATATCCGGGGTCATGACCAGGATGTCGCGCGGGTTGAGGCCGGGGTCGTTTTCAAACATCTGGAGGAGATGGTCCTGGAGGACCTCCATCTCCCGCATAGGGCTGTGACAGGAGTGTGCCTGGATGGACCTGTCCAGCGGGTTGACGGTCCCGCCGGTCGGGGGTGCTCCGTCGGGTTCACGAAGGTGCAGGATGTCCGACTGCACCAGGGCGAGAACCGAATGCTCCTCCGGCTCTACAAAATCGGGAAATTCCTCGCACTCGAATTCGTAGATCAGATCGAAAAACTCCCTGCCCAGGGCTCCCATACTGGAGAGAAGTGGATTGCCCCTATCCAGGTGAAGATTGTCGACGGGCACGCTTGCGCAGGGGCTTTTGGTCACGGTGCGCCGGATCTCGCTGTCCGACAAGATGTCTCCCCAGTACTCCCTGCAAGGGTTCAAAAGGAACATGTGTACGGGCACAAAACGAGCGATGCGGGCAAGGATCTCCATATGAAAGCGGGGAAGGGCCGAAATTCCAAAAAGCGAAATCCTTTCCGGGACTCCCCGGTTCCCTTTCAGCCCCTCTTTCGCGACGGCCTCGACGAAGGTCCTCGCAAGCCTGGCCCGGTGAAAGGCCGTTTCGTCCCTCGTCATCTCACGCCACAATTGCGCCTGCCAGTGGCGCTCCTCTCCCTTCTCCCAGCGAAAAATCATGTCAGGACGGAAGACCAGGTATTGATCGAAAACATCCGCGATTCTGCGGCAGAGTTGATAGGGACGCAGCGTTCCGCGGCCGCTCCCCACATAATGCTTCAGGGCTTCAAAGCCCGTCCGTTCGATCAAGGTGGGGAGAAGGCTCATAATTTTCCAGGCCATGATCGCCGGCTCGAACAGGTTCGATGCCGGGTATTCGGGAACCACATGGGCGAAAAGCTCTTTGAGGAAGGTATTGGGAAAAGGAAACCGACAGTTTGCCCAGACCCCGTGCAGTCTGGCGAGCTCCATGGCTACCCATCTCTCCATGCCGCGGCTTTGTACCAGGATTACTTCCGGTTCCGTGGGCGAGGAAAGGGGGCTCTCGACTACTCCGGCGAGCCTTTGGGCCAGATTTGCAAGGTTGTTGCTGGTGTAGACTTTCAGTGCGGGCATCGGCCCTTCCGTGGGTCCTGGCTTTGATCGAAAAGAAAAGGCACCCTGCTCGAGAGTGCCTGGATGAGGTCTTTGGATTTTCTCCTCCTGCTGAGCGGTCTTTGAAAAAAAGCCTTCTTGCTCAACTCCCCGTCTTTGTCGAGACGATGCCGGCCTCCATGGGGGCAGGTCTCATCCGCCTTGACCTTGAGATCCGCGTCAAGCGGAAGCATTTTTCAAAAACGCCCCTTTGCATGGGAATCAACCCGATCAGTCGCCCATCTCCGCCATGTAATCATCGAGCATGGTCTCGAGCGCGAGTTTGTGTTTTGCCTCCTCCTGGGCGAGGATTTCAAAAAGCTTCTTGTGATCGGGGCTGTGGGTTTTCCCCGAGAAGTCTTCGTAGAACTTCTTGGCCTTTTCCTCTCGTTTCATGGCGATTTTCAGAATGTCCGAGTAGCCCATACCGGGTTCATAGCTGAGATCCACCAGATAATCGCTCCTCTTGAGGTCCGGGACATTGTGGACTTCGTACTCCTCCATGCTTTCCTTGCTGAAGTTCTCCAGCTTGTCCCGGTGTTTTCGTTCCTCCTCGGCGAAGCTTTTGAAGGTCTCCCTGTTACCGGAAAACTCTTCCTTTTGGCTCAATTCCTCGTAGAAAGCGATGGCTTCTTTCTCCTTGTCGATCGCGTAGCTCATGATGTCTTGGAACGTTTTGAACTCCATGGCATGCCTCCGTGCGTGCAGAATCTCCACCCCATCGGGAAGGTGGCGAGACCTTTGAATATTTTTCAAAGGTCTGGTGGGCTCTCCGGCGAAGATACCCGGAATTGCCCGGGAAACCATTGCACTCTACGAGAAAATGCCTTGTGTGTCAAAAAAAACTGTGGGAAAATTCTTTATTCATGCCGTTTATACGACGGATTCCGACCGAAGCATTATTTAAGACTCCCGTTCCTCAGACCCGACGTCTGGTTGCCCGGAGAGGACCGGGTGACGAAAGGGTGCCCCGGAACGGCTCCCCGAATGAGAGGGAAGATGGAGGTCTTAACAAGACGAAATCATTTGCCCAACCCTTTGCATCCAAGGCATCATCACGGAAGCGCCTTTCAGG
>CAYVUX010000074.1:0-1089 GCA_964455075.1 uncultured Desulfobacteraceae bacterium
AATTACCAGGACATTCATCCCTTCAGGACATAGGCCCTTATTTATGGATGGAAACTAACTAAAGGGGATGATGCGGGTTGTGTCAAGACAAAAACGCCCCATTCGGCTCCCGCATGCCGGGCATGGTTGAAAGGGGACGCGAGACGGTGTACAAGGAACCAGGCCATATCTTGCCGACGGTGTGGGAAAGCCGGTCGTCTTTGAGACCTTGATCCAAGGAAGGACCAAGCCACGAAGTGTTCATCGAAGGCCCCGGGATGAAGGGAGAACATGGAGGCCGGGGTTCTCCGGGCGGAAACGGAATCGAAGCGGTATTTGGTCGGGGGTTCAGGCAAAACGACGCGCCCCCGGGAAGGTATGCAAGAGAAAGGAGCCCATGCGCGGAAATTTTCGACTCACCATGGTGGCGCCCTCGGCTGGGGACAACGCCCCCATTCCCAGCCTGTCTATGGCGACGCTGGCGGCCATGACTCCCGCGGAAGCGGAAATCGAATACAAAGACGAGTTGGTAAGGCCTCTGGACCTGGATAAGGATCTCGATGGGGCTGATTTGGTGGCCGTCACCTGCTCCAGCAGGACCGCCCATCGCTCTTATGAGATCGCGGCCGCATGCAAGACAAAAGGGATCCCGGTGGTGCTCGGAGGAATCCATCCCACCTGCCTTCCGGAAGAGGCGGGCGAGCATGCCGATGCCGTAGTGGTCGGGGAGGCGGAGGGCCTCTGGCCCGGCCTGGTATCGGATTTTCAGCAAGGACACCTGGCAAGGCTTTATAAGAGGGAGTTTTTTCCCGATCCGGAGGAGATTCCCCGACCCCGCCGGGACATCTACCGGGCAAAGGACTATTTTCCCATCGATCCGGTCCAGGCCACCCGGGGTTGCCCCCACGAGTGCGAGTTCTGCTCCGTCCAGCGGTTTTTTGGAGGAAGCCGCCGTTCGCGGCCCTTGAAGGAGGTGCTGGCGGAAATCCAATCGCTGCCCCACAGGACCGTGCTTTTCTCTGATGACAACCTGGTGGGCATGCCCCGGTACTCGCAGAGACTCCTGAAGGCGCTGGTGCCGCTCAGAAAAAGGTGGGTCGGGCAGGCCTC
>CAYVUX010000074.1:1099-10918 GCA_964455075.1 uncultured Desulfobacteraceae bacterium
GCCGGCCTGGAAGATGAATCCATGATCCGGTTGCTCAAACGGAGCGGATGCCTGGGACTCCTGATAGGCTTCGAGTCCCTGTCGCGGGAAAATCTGGCGACCATGGGAAAATACCAGAATCGGCCCGGAAACTACCGCAGAATTATTGAGGCCCTGCACCGCAACGGAATCGCTGTATGGGCCTCCTTCATGTTCGGCCTCGACTACGACGATCCGGGGACGTTTGAAAGGACGGTGCGGTTTGCGGTAGACGCCAAGCTGTTTTCCGCCTTTTTCGCGATCCTCATGCCGTATCCCGGCACCGCCCTGTACGAACGGTTGAAGACGGAAAACCGTTTGACCGACGAGACCTGGTGGCTGAACGAGCAGCAGGAGGCGGGCGCACCTTATTTTCGCCCCATGGGTATGACACGGGAGGAGCTTCTGGAAGGCTGGAAGTGGGCCTGGAAGGAGTTCTATTCCTACCGGGCCATCGGAAGAAGGTTTCAATGGGAGTACCCTCCCACCGTGGCCAACAAGGGGGTCTATTTTCCCTTTAATTTTGTACAGCACCGTTTTGTGCAAAGAAAAATTCTGGACGGAGAGACGCTTGGCTGGTCCAAGGTTCCCTGGCGGCGTTTTTCCGGCTGAAATTCCGGGTTCCGGTCGGGGGAGAGGGGAGGACGCAAAGGCCGGGTACAGGTTTGCCGCGCGCCGGAACGAGGTCCCGCCCGGGAAAATTGCCCATTGAAAGGCTCCAGCGTTATTGGTAGCCTTGGCGCTTCCCGGTTCCCACAACGAAGCGTTCTTTTCTTCGCGGGATCTCTCCCGGAGAACCGGGAATTTCCGGAGCGGGGTTGTGAGAGTCCGGAAAGAGGACGGGTCCCATGACCACATTAGAGGAAATGCGAAGCGAGATCGAACGGATCGACCGGCGGATCGTGTCGCTGCTGGACCGCAGAATGGCCGCCTGTTCCGCGATTGGCGAGCTGAAGGCCGCAGCCGGAGAAGGAGTGGAAGACCGGGAAAGGGAAGAGGCGCTCCTCGAGATCCTTCTCGACTCGGGAACCACGCATCTCACCCGGCGGGAGATCGAGGAGATCTATGCGTCGGTTTTCAGATGCTCCAGGATGAGGCAGAGCTGCGGGCCTCGAAGCGGACCGCGTCTTTGTGTGACCGTCCTGGAGACCGATCTCCAAACTTTGCTTCTTAAGGGGGAAAAAGCGTCCTCGGAAGGACACGTGGTCGAGTTTCGGCTGGATGCCCTGGAGAGGATCGAACTGGATTCCATGCTTCCCTGGAGGTTCGGGCCTTGTGTGGTGACGAACCGGAAAGCCGACGAGGGAGGCTTTTTCAAGGGAGGAGAAAGGGAGCGTCTCGAATACCTGGAGGCGACCCTGGACTACGAACCGTCCTACATCGACCTGGAGTGGAGATCCCCTCATGCCCTTCGCTCCAGGATCCTTGGCGCGGCCGGAAACACGCGTACAATCCTTTCGTTTCACGAAACCCGCTACACCCCTCCGCTCAAAGATCTCCTGACCCTGTGGGAGGAGATGGCGGAGAGCGGGGCGGACGTTGTCAAAGTGGTGACCCTGGCGAAACGATTCGAGGACTGTCTGACCATACTGCGGTTCTTGGTGGAGACGGGGAGGCAAGGCCCAAAGGTCATTGGCCATTGCATGGGGGAATTCGGGAAACCCAGCCGGGTCCTTGCGCCGCTTTTCGGCTCTTTCCTGGCCTATGCAGCTCCGGAAGGCGGAATCAAGGGTGCCGAGGGTCAGTTGAGCGCGGGAGAAATGATGCGGGCGTGGGACGTGCTCGGACTGTGAGCCGCGAGTGGAGCCTTCCGAGCTCGATTCTTCCGGTCTGTCAAACCCCTTCATGAACGGAGACCTTTGAAAGATGTTTCCGCCTGGGGCGGATTCAAGGTCAAAGGAAGCGACCCGCCTTGAGAGGCGGAAGCAACCGCAGGAACATGCGGAATATTTCGAGGATTGAAATTTGAGCATGACGCAGACCTGTCCCGGCGAAGCCGGGAGATTGGACAAACCGGGGGCCCGCCCGCAGGGTGGGGCCCGAGCACCCATTAGGGTGCGGAGAAAAGGGGGACGTTTTTCAAATGTCTCGAACGGGAGGCTATAAGATGAAGAACCCTGTCAGGATGTGGGCCGGTTGCGTTGTTCTGGGATGTTGTCTGTTTTTGACGCAGATGGGTTTTGCGGAAACCGCCGCCAAGAGCCCCTATAAGTTCGGGGTGAACCTCGAATTGACCGGTCCTTGGGCGAACGCCGCCAGGACATTGAAGATGGCCCTGGAAATGGAAGTGGGCAGGCTGAACGCTGCGGGGGGCATACAGGGGCACCCCATAGAATTGCTGATCCGGGACAACGGATTTGATGTGGCGAAAGTCTCCACACACATGCTGGAGTTTGCGCGCGAGTCATCGGTGCTCGCCGTGATCGGCCCTTTCGAAGATACGTTTCAGGCCGCCGCGCGGGCCATCGCCGAGAGGGAAGGGATAACCAATGTGATCGTGTGCCCTTCCAACCCCCGCGTTCGGGTCTTGAATCAGCGCTGGTCCTTTAATATCGCTCACAACGATATCGTGGTCTCTCAGAAGCTTCTGGATCTTTGTCAGGCGCGGGGCTATAGGACCGTCCTGGTGTTTGCGGGGAACTGGCCCCTGGCGCAGAGCCTGGCCCGGCAATTCGAAAGCCTGGGCAAAGAAAAAGGACTCCGCGTGATCGTTTCCTCGGAAACGCACAGTCCTGCGGATATGGACATGACTCCGCAGTTGATCAAGATGATGCCGCTGATCAAGACAGAGGGGGTGGACGCCCTTTATGCCTCCACCGGAGGTCCGCCCGCGCCGATCATCTGCAATAACGCCAGGACCCTGGGAATGGAGGTCCCTATCCTGGGGACGCACGCATTCGGATTTCGCTTCATCCTGGAACTGGGAGGCGAAGCCATGGACGGGGTGGAGTTCCCCACAGGAAAGCCCGTAGTGCCCCTGCAACTGGACAAGAACGACCCGGCCCGGCCCGTGATCCTTGATTTCAACGACCGGATGAAAGCCCGCTACGGAGTTCCGGCGGACCAGATCGCGGGGCATGGCTACGACATTGTATGGCTGCTTGCGGATGCACTCAAACGGTGCGAGGGGGGCGTGACCCGGGAGCGGTTGCGGGATGCCCTGGAGAACACGTCGGAGTTCACGGGCTGCACGGGCGTGTTCAACTACGCACCGGACGACCACGACGGGCTGGACAAGGAGGATTTGGTCTTCGTGAGAATCGAGAATGGCGGCTTTGTGCGGGTGGACCCCGCGTCTTCCCGGGACTAGATTGCGCCCTCTCAGGGAACGCTTATGGGGAACCGGTCGTTTCCCCCGGACGTCTCTTCCGCCCCCGGAGTTCCGGGGGCCTTTTTTGGATGGAGCGCGTCTTGACTCCTGATATCTTCATCCGGCTGGCCGTTTCCGGGCTCACAACGGGTTCAGTATACGCGCTCATCGCACTGGGCTTCGTCACCATCTACAGGTCGTCAAACATCCTGAATCTGGCCCAGGGGGAATTCGTGGTGCTGGGAGGGCTTTTTGCGGTGTTTTTCCTGAAGACCGCTGGATGGCCCTATCCCCTGGCGGCTTTTTCTGCCGTCTTGTGCGTGTCTGCGATCGGTGTGCTGATGGAGAGGCTGGTCATCCGGCCCCTGAGAGACGAGTCTCTTCTCATCCTGATTATGGTGACCCTCGGCCTTTCGGTCTTCCTCAGCGGGAGTGCGGCCCTGGTATTCGGGCCGTCCGCCCGGACGCTTCCGCGGTTCGTTGAGGAACCGCTGGCCATGGGGTTTGGCCCCGTGAGAGTGAACCTCCAGAGCCTGTTCGTGCTCGGTGCGACTGCTGCGCTTCTGATCTTGCTCTATCTCTTGTCGAGGCGGACTTTTCTGGGAAGGGCCATGGAAGCCGTTTCCACCGACAGGCTGGGAGCGGATCTCGTGGGGATCCCCAGAGGCCTGGTGGTGATGGCCTCGTTCGGGATCAGCGCGGCCATCGGCGCTGTTGCGGGAATCTTTGTCACGCCGCTCTATTTTACGTCTTACGGGGCGGGCGGGATCTTGGGACTCAAAGGCTTTTGCGCCGCAGTCATCGGGGGATGGGGAAGGTATCCCGGTGCGGTGCTGGGTGGCTTTCTGCTCGGATTGATCGAATCTCTGAGCGTGGGTTTCATTCCTGCCGGATACAAGGATGCGGTGGCATTCATTGCCCTCCTGAGCATCCTCTACCTGAGGCCGAAAGGGATACTGGGGTCCAGGGCCCTTGAAGAAGTGAGGAAGTAAGGAGTCTGTGTGTGGGGAGAATGATTGAAAAGCATCATATCACCCGGATGGAGGGTTACCTGGTGGTCGTGGTGGGTCTGGTCCCCCTCCTGGTTTCCAACTCCGTTTTCCACCATGTGATGGTCCTCAGCGGTGTTTACGCCATATCGGCTCTGGGGCTCTCCTTCTTTATGGGATATGCGGGGCAGATCTCCATTGGGCATTCGGCATTCTTTGGAACGGGGGCGTACATTACGGGGATCCTGGCGGTCCGCTTCGGCGTGCCTCCCGTGCTCGCACTGCCGGCCGGGGCCCTTGCCGCAGGATTGGCGGCACTTATTGCAGGCCGGCCGATTCTGCGTTTCAGGGAGTACTTCCTGGCGCTCGCCACCATCGGGTTGGTGATCATCTTCCAGGTGTTCGCCACCGAACTCCGCGGGTTCACGGGCGGAGCGGGAGGGCTTTCCGACATTCCCTGGTTTTCCATTGCCGGGTTCGCTTTCGACAGCCCTCTCAAACAATTCTACCTGGTCTGGGCGATTCTGTATCTGCTCTTCTTGTTTGCGAGGAACCTGGTTCGATCCAAGTACGGCAGGGCGGCGCTCGCGGTGGCCGGAAGCGAAGATGTCTCCAGATCGATCGGGATCTCCCCGGATGCGGTGAAACTCAGGTTGTTTGTGCTGAGCGCCGTTTACGCCGGATTGGGGGGAGGTCTCTTTGCCCTGGTCTTGACCTCCTTGAATCCGAATTCATTCGACCTCAGGATGTCTGTGAACATGGTTATGATGGTGATCCTCGGGGGTATGGGAAGCCTCGCGGGCTCTGTGGCCGGAGCGGTGTTGCTCACTTGGCTGATGCACTTTCTGAGCGGGTACCAGGAGTACAGCCTACCTGCCTTTGGACTCCTTTTGATCCTGTTCCTCGTGTTCCTGCCCGAAGGGATTTTCCGGGGCGTGGGTTCGAGATGGTTCGATGTGGTTCGGAGTTACGCCGACGACAACTGGAGGAAGGAGCTGGACCGATGACCGATCACCTCCTTGCGGTGCGGAGGCTGGTGAAGACCTTTGACGGGGTGCACGTCCTGAATTCCGTCTTCCTCAATTTCGTCCCCGGCCGGGTCAAGGCGCTCATCGGACCCAACGGGGCGGGAAAGACCACGATCTTTAATGTCATCACCGGGCTGGAAAAGGCGGATGCCGGGAAGGTCTTTTTTAAAGGTACAGACATCACAGGCATGAATCCCGAACGCATTGCCAGGATGGGGATATCCAGGACCTTCCAGACGACCCAGGTTTTCGATCGCCTGAGCGTTGTGGAGAACATCCTGGTGGGGAGAAGCATCCGGACGAAGGTCTCTTTTCTTGAGACGGGCCTGTGGCTTCCCGCTGCATACAGGGAGGAGCACGCCAGCCTCTCAGAAGCCTTCAAAATTTTGGAGTTCCTCGGCCTCTATGAGAAGGCGCGTAGAGAAATCCGCCAGGTTACAACACTCGAGAGAAAATTGATCGAGCTTGGAAGGGCTCTCGCCCTGGAGCCCGAGCTCCTCTTGCTCGATGAGCCCTTTGGAGGATTAACCAGAGAAGAAAGCCGCATTGTTTCGCACAAGATTCTCCAGCTCCGGGAACAAGGACTGGCCGTCGTTATCATCGATCACCATTTCGGGGCCGTGTCCGCAATCTCCGACGACGTGGCCGTGCTTCACCAAGGCAGGGTTATCGTGAGTGGAGCCCCTGAGGAAGTCCGAAAGAACCGAGCCGTGGTTGCGGCGTATTTCATCCATGAATCATCTTGAGATCCAGAAGTTGACGGTTTGGTACGAGTCCCTGACCGGGGATATCCGGGCCCTTGACAGGTGCTCGCTGGCGCTCGAAAAAGACCGGGTGACCTGCCTCCTCGGAGTGAACGGCGCCGGGAAAACCACGCTCATGAGGACTCTTTCCGGGGTGGCCCCGGACTTCGACGCCAAGGTCACGGCCGGGAGCATTCTGTTCGAAGGGCGGCACATCCTTGGAATGAAACCCGGGCGCATTGTATCGCTGGGCGTCGCCCAAGCGCCGCAGGGGCGCCACATCTTCCACACAATGAGCGTGAGAGATAATCTGATGCTGGGTGCAGCGGGCAGGACCCTGGGTTGTGTTGATCGTGCAGGCCTGGAAGCATCCATGAATCGGGTTTTTAACGTCTTTCCACTTCTCAAGGAAAGGGAACGACAGAAGTCGGGGACCCTGAGCGGCGGTGAACAGCAGATGCTTTCCATCGGCAGGGCTCTCATGACGGCACCCAGGCTCCTGTTGCTGGATGAGCCGCTCATGGGACTCGCTCCGGTGGTGGTCGAGGAAATCCTGGAGGTCTTGCCTCAACTGAGGCAGCAGGGCGTCACCGTTTTGCTGGCCGAGCAGCGCGCCGCCGAAGCGCTGCCCGCTTCGGACCATGCCTGCTTGCTTGACCTGGGTTTCGTGGTCGCGGATGGGAGCCCCGGAGACTTGCTGGAAGATCCGAGGATCCGCCGGCTTTATCTGGGGGATTAGGAGTATCGGATGCGGTTCAGGCATGCGACGGCGAGCACTGATGGTTGTGAATCCGCAGCGAATACTCCGGACATGTTCCGATGAGGAACCCGAGTCCGCGAAAAACAGGTATTGGGGGAAGTTATTCGATGAACTTTTTGCTGGTTGATCCTCCGCACAAGATTTGGGAGTTTCTGAGGGCCTGGGTTCCCAGCCCGGCATGTCTTCAGCTCGCGGCATACCTGGAAGGGCACTTCGACTTTGAGTTCATGGACTGCACCATACAACAAAATCCATGGAGAGATCTCGAGGAAAAGGTCAGGGATACCAAACCCGACGTCGTCGGGTTGAGTACGGCATGCACGTATTTTGTCCCGGACACCATGAACGCGGCGCGTCTGGTAAAGGAGGCAAGCCCCTCCACGATTGTCGTGGCCGGGGGAGGGCATCCCTCTCTTGTTCCCGAAGAAACCCTTCGGGCATGCGGAGCCATTGATTTTGTCTGTGTGGGGGAAGGAGAAAGGACGCTCTACGAATTTCTCCGCGCCATAGAGAACAAGGACGATGTGCGCGGAGTCAGGGGCCTCGCCTTTCTGGACGAAGAGGGCCGTTTTGTCTTTACGGGGGCAAGACCCCTCATCGAAAACCTGGATGAGCTCCCGATGCCCGCCTACCACCTGTACGACATGGAGCATCCCTACGTGGGTCTTCCTTCTGAAGGCGGGCGGGGCTTCCTGGTCAATTTTGCACGCGGCTGTTCATTCGAATGCCGGTTCTGTTCCGAGTGTGCGTTTTGGGGCGGCACGTGGCGATCCCGAAGCCCCGAGAAGATGGCCGAGGAGTTCGAACTGCTCAAGGATAAGTACAGGCGCAACATTTTCTATGTCGGGGACAACATTTTCAACCTCACCAGGGAAAAGGCCAAAGGCTTTATCCGCGAGATGACCTCCAGGAAGACCGGGCAGCATTTCTGGCTCCAGTCGCGTTCGGATCTGGTGATCCGGGATGAAGACCTGATGGAAGGATTCCGGGATGCAGGGGCCTATCAGTTTATGGTCGGGGTGGAGCACAGCAAACAGGAGTTTCTCGACAGCGTCAACAAGCGGAGCTCCCGGGAAGCAAACCTGCGGGCCATGCGCATTCTCAAGCGGCACGGCCTGATGGTCATGGCTACGATCATAATCGGATTCTGGGACGAGACCGAGGCGGATCGAAGGGAGCTCATGAGGTTCCTGAGGCCCTACGTGGACCATCTGGGTTTGAATGTGATAACTCCCTTCCCCGGAACGGCGTTCTTTGAGGAGATGAAGCGTCTCGGAAGAATCAAGGTGAACGACTACTCGAAGTACGACATGATCCAGGCGGTGATGCCCACGAAGGAGGAGCCCGACCTGGACCGGATCACCGACGAGCACATTTCCCTGATCCGGAAATATTACTGGCAGCCGAAGGAGGTCTGGAAGTCGTTTTTCTCTGGAAACAGCATCCTGAGGCATCACCACAAGCATTTCCTCAAGATCGGGATCACCGCCTTCAAGCACGAAGTTTTCGGGCTTCCCATGTGGCGGCAGGAGAACTACCAGGAATTCCGGGACTACATCAAAGAGAGGGGAGTCCCGCTCCGGGAACCGTGATCCCATTATCCGTATCCGGCTTCCTTTTCCATCCCCGTGTCGCTGAACGGGAATGAGAACTCGTGGCATTCCGATTTCGGCCTGACGGACTTCCGATCCTGTAGGAGCGGGCTTGCCCGCGAACAAGCTACGGACGCCAGAAAGAGGGGGCTTTCGGTTGCGAAGGAACCGGGATGCCTGGCGATCTGAATTATAAGAGGTACGCGAATTCCGGAGGAACCGGTTTCACGAAGATCCTCCCACATGGATGTTCACGGAATACGCCTTGTAAACACCCCGGTCCACGATATAGCTGACGGTCACCTTCTCGCCTGCAAGAGGCAGACGGTCGGGATGAAATTTTGTCCTCATCCCGTAATGGATCGTGTACTGCTTGCTTGATGATTCAACCATGATCGTTCCTCGAAACCCCAGGAACGATTCATTCACCGCCAGGACCGTCCCCTTCATGAGCTTCGCCTGCTCCGCGAGAACTGTGCGGTGCCCCGGCCCAAGGGCGAGCGCGCCTGTCAGAACTACGGCAAATAGTACAACAAAGGCTTTTCCTTTTTTCATCCTTTCCTCCCACCTTGCGGGCATGTTCCTAGAGCATTGCAGGCCCGCGCCCATGAGCCGCCCGCGCTTGCTCAAAGGGCGCAAAGCCGAAAAAAACGTTAGACCCTACTTACACAACGCTCACATACCGGATCAAAAAATCGCCGTTTGCACGCGGAACGGATGCCCTACCGAATTCCAAGCAGCTCCGCGTACTTCTGAAGAGCAGGGTCCATATCCCTGCCCTCGAGCACCTGCCGGGTCAGGCTCTTTCCCAACTGGACCCCTTCCTGGTCGAATGAGTTGATGTTCCAGGCGAATCCCTGGAACATGACCTTATTTTCAAAATGGGCGAGAAGGGCTCCGAGGCTCTTTGGCGTGAGCCGCTCGCCCCGGATGAGGCTGGAGGGCCGTTCTCCGGGAAAGTGGCGGTTCGGATTTTCGTCCGCTTTTCCCTTTGCAAAGGCGACAATCTGTGCGGCCAGGTTGGCGTTGAGTTTCATCCGGCTGGATGATCCGCTGAACTCCACGTCGAAGCGGTATTGGGGCCGCTTGAAGCCGATGAACTGCAGGGGAACCATGTCGGTGCCTTGGTGGAGGAGTTGGTAAAAGGAGTGTTGGCCGTTCGTTCCGGGCTCGCCGTAAACCACGGGGCCCGTCGCATAGGAAACCGGCTCTCCGAATCGATTTACGCGCTTTCCATTGCTTTCCATGTCCAACTGTTGGAGGTGCGCCGGGAAACGGTGGAGCGCCTGGCTGTAAGGGAGAACCGCTGTGACGGGATATCCCAGGACGTTCCTTTCGTAAATCCCGATCAGGGCGTCCATCAGGGCGGCGTTCCTGGT
>CAYVUX010000075.1:0-8749 GCA_964455075.1 uncultured Desulfobacteraceae bacterium
AATACGAAGTGGAACGATACTTCCGGGACAGCCGTCTCGCCCCCATCGGAGGAGGCACTTCCGAGATTCAAAAAATGATCATATCGAAGCTTCTGTAGGTCCGCCTCGGACGGGGAGCTTTGGAAAGCGCAAACCGGAAATGATGGATTTCGACTTCTCGAAAACAGAAAAGTCTCTCTCGGCCGACATCAAGGCACTCTTCAACGAAGATTCCGCAAGAGATCTTGCCCGGCTGGAAATCTCGGATACCGAAGAGGCCCGCCGGATTCTACTCCGGTGGCTCGAGCGATTGAGCTGGATCGGCTATCTGGACCTCGGCCTTGATGACGGGCGGAATTCTCCAGGCCTGACCGCGGCCCAGGAAACCCTCGCCACCCTCTCTCCATCGCTCTTTCTCTGTACGGAGATGACCGCAAGGGTTCTCGGGCGCCTGCTTTCCGTCCACGCATCCCCGGAGCAGAAATCCCGGCTGCTTCCGCGCCTCCGCGCGGGAAGCCTTCTCGGAACGGTTGCGCTGTCCGAGGGCGGGATGAGTCTGGAAGGCCACCGCATCAATACCCGCTGCAACCCCACGGAAACGAATCTCGAAGTCACGGGGGAAAAACACTATGTGCTGAATGCGGCGGTCTCCGACCGGATCGCGGTTGCAGGCGAGACCGATTCAGGGCCCGCGGTCTTTCTGCTGAGCCCCGAAACCCGGGGGATTTCGGTGGGCGAAAGGCTCGGCACCCTCGGCTACCGTGAGGTCGCCGTGACATCCCTTTCTCTTCATGGATGCATTGTTTCCCGGGAAGATCTTGTGGGCCCGTTTTCCAATGCGGAGCCTTTTGAATCGCTGCGGATGTGGGAGGACCAGGTGCTCGCTGCGGCGGGCCTGGGTCTTATGCACCGCTCCTTTGATGCAGCGGTCTTCCATGCCAAGAACCACAAACGCGGCGGCAAACCAATCATCGCCTACCAGGAGGTGGGGTTCAAGCTGGCGGAGATGTTGACCGTGATTCACGCCGCCCAGCTTCTCGCGTACCGGGCGGCCTGGATGGCCGAGACCCGCGACTCCGAGGCCCCGGCCCTGGTTCGTTCCGCCAAGGTCTTCTGCTCGGAGGGCGCGGAGGAGGTGGCCAGCAAGGCCATACAGATCCTGGGAGCAGAGGGCTTTGTTCTGGGGAATCCGGCGGAAGAGAGCTTCCGCAACGCCAAATTCCTCCAGGTGGCCGGAACCTCAACGGAAATAAGCCGGGTGAAGCTTGGAGAAGACGTTTTGGGAAGGGCCTGACATGGAAGTCATTGAGACCAGAATTGATCCATCCACGCAGGAATACGCCGACAACTACGCGGCCATGGAGAAGCTTGTAGAAGAGCTCAAGGCCGAACTGAAACGGGCACGCGAGGAACGCTCGGAAAAGGCGCGGGCGCGGCTGGCCCAGCAGAACAAGATGCCGGTTTATGAGCGTCTGGACCGGCTCCTGGACAAGAATTCCCCCTTCCTGGAAGTCGCCCCCCTTGCCGCCTGGGGCATGTACGACAAGAAGGTGCACAGCGCAGGAATCGTGACGGGGATCGGCAGGGTAGCGGGCCGCGAGGTGGTGGTGTATGCCAACGACCCCATGATCAAGGGGGGAACCATCTACCCCATGGGAGTGAAGAAGGCCCTGCGGATGCAGACCATTGCCATGGAAAACCGTCTCCCTCTCATCTACCTGGTGGACTCCGGCGGCGCCTACCTTCCCCTCCAGTCCGAAATCTTCCCGGACGCGGACGACGGGGGACGGATCTTCTACAACCAGGCCGTTATCTCCAAGATGGGCATCCCGCAGGTCTGCGGGGTGATGGGGCTGTGTACAGCCGGCGCCGCCTACATCCCGGCCATGAGCGACGAGGTGGTCCATGTGAGAGGAACAGGGGCCATTTTCCTCGGCGGGCCCCCTCTTGTCCGGGCCGCCACCGGGGAAGAGGTGTCCGCGGACGCTCTGGGCGGTGCCGAAGTCCACTGTATCGAATCCGGGGTATCCGACTACCTGGCGGAGGACGACGCCCACTGTATCGATACGATCCGGCAAATCGTCCGGAATCTGCCTTTTCCCGAAAAGGCGGATCCCGGGATGAGAGAGCCCGAGCCCCCCAAATACGACCCCAGGGAGATCTACGGTATTGTCCCCAGGAATCTCAATGTTCCCTATGACGTGCATGAAATCATCGCGCGAATGGTGGATGCAAGCAAGTTTCTGGAGTTCAAGGCCCTCTACGGCAGGACGCTTATCTGCGGTTGGGGCCATGTTCACGGATACCCGGTCGGAATCCTGGGGAACAACGGCGTTCTCTTCTCCGACAGCTCGCTAAAGGCGACCCAGTTCATTCAGATCTGCGACAAGCGCGGCATACCCCTGGTATTCCTCCAGAACATCAACGGGTACATGATCGGAAAGGATTACGAGCGCCGGGGAATTACCAAGGACGGCCACAAAATGGTCAACGCGGTGGCCACGGCCACGGTGCCCAAATTTACCGTGATCGTGGGAGCCTCTTACGGGGCCGGCAACTACGGCATGTGCGGCCGGGCATACGCCCCCCGATTCCTCTGGATGTGGCCCAACGCGCGCATCGGGGTCATGGGCGGAGAGCAGGCGGCACAGGTGATGATCACGGTGAAAAACGACCAGCTACTTCGCGAGGGACAGCCTCCCCTCAGCGAGGACATGGTCCAGCAAATCAAGGAACCGATTCTGGCCACGGCCGAGCGGGAGGGAAATCCCTTCTACTCCACGGCCAATCTCTGGGACGACGGGATAGTCGATCCGGCGAAGACCCGGGACGTGCTGGGACTCGGCATTTCCGCCGCGCTGAACGCCCCCCTCCGCTGCGGCCCGCACGGCCACGGAACCTTCAGGATGTAGCGCAGTCCGACAGGCTCCTGGACATAAACAGTGGCAGGGAAAAAAACAAAGGAAAGGTATTCCGCCATGTTCGGAAAGGTTCTTATCGCCAATCGTGGGGAAATCGCCGTTCGGATCATGAGGACCTGCCACGAAATGGATATCGGCACCGTTGCCGTGTACTCGGAAGCCGATGCCCTGGCCTCCCACGTACTCGAGGCGGAAGAAGCGGTCTTCCTGGGGGGAGCGCAACCCTCGGAGAGCTACCTGAACATGGATCGAATCCTTGCCGCCGCTCGAAGCAGGGGCGCCGAAGCGATTCACCCAGGCTATGGATTTTTGGCCGAAAACGCCGATTTCGCGGAGCGCTGCGAAGCCGAAGGGATCGCCTTCATCGGCCCTCCGGGGAGGGTGATCCGGGATCTCGGGGACAAGACCAAAGCCCGGAGAATCATGGAGGCCGCCGGGGTCCCCGTGATCCCTGGGATGACCGCGGCCGCCACAGACACCGGTACGCTCCTCGAAGAAGCGAAGGAAATCGGATACCCCGTACTCCTTAAGGCGGCCTTCGGCGGAGGCGGCAAGGGAATGCGGGTTGTTTCAGGCCCCGAGAACCTCGTTCAGGAGGTCCTCTCCGCCGAAAGCGAGGCCGAAAAGGCCTTTGGAAACGGCGCCCTATATCTGGAAAAAGCGCTGAATTCCCCGAGGCACGTGGAGGTCCAGATTCTGGCCGATCGCTACGGGCACGTGATCCACTTATTCGAGCGCGAGTGCTCCGTCCAGAGGCGGCACCAGAAGATCATCGAGGAAACCCCGTCTCCGGGAATAGGGCCTTCTCTCAGGGATCAACTGGGAAAGGCGGCGGTGGCCGCGGCTACGGCCGCAGGCTACAAAAATGCGGGAACGGTGGAGTTCCTTGTGGACCAGGCCGGGCGCTTCCATTTTCTCGAAGTCAATACCAGGCTCCAGGTGGAGCATCCCGTCACCGAGATGACCACCGGAATTGACCTCGTCCGGCATCAAATCGAGATCGCCCACGGAAATCCTCTGAGTCTGGCCCAAGGGGACATCGTTCCCAGAGGTCACGCTATCGAATGCCGCATCTACGCAGAGGACCCGGAAGCGGGCTTCATTCCTTCCTCCGGCAGGGTGGCTGTGCTCAGAGAGCCTTCGGGGCCGGGCATACGAAACGATTGCGGGATTTACGAAGGCTCCGTGGTCCCGGTCGAGTACGATCCCATCCTGAGCAAACTCGTGGCAACCGGAGAGACTCGGGAGGCCGCTCGCATGAGGATGGTCGGGGCCCTCAAGCAATTTGTGGTCCTGGGGATTCGCACCACCATTTCCTTTCTCCTGGAGCTTGTCCAGTCCGAGGCATTTATAGCCGGGCGGACCACCACCGACTTCATCGAAAGACATTTCGAGACCCGTTCCTTCAGCCCCGAAGGCTCGGATCTTGCGGCCATCGCCTACGTACTGGATGGATTCCATCAGATGGAGGAGCCGTCCCGGGCGCCGGAGCGCCGGACAGCCCTCACGCCGTGGGACACCCTGGGGCCGTGGAGGATATAGGAGCCTTGAGCGGCCGACAACCGCCTCCGGGGCAACCCGGAGAAACAAACCATACTTGAGGAGCGCACGAAAGAGGCCATGAATCATCGTCTGAAGGTCGGGACGGAAATCAAAGAAATCGCGGTGGAAGGGCCCCGGGATGACGGCGCGTACCGGGTGGCGGTTGGGCCCAAAGTTCGGCAGGTGCATTCCAAGGCTGTGGGCCCGGGCTGCCTTTTCATGGTCTTGGACGGAAAGACCTCCCGGGCCTGGGTTCTCCGTACCGAAAGGGGAAAAGAGATCTTTGCGAAAGGATGCACCTTTCTGGTGGAGGACGCCGACCGACACGAGGCGCGCAGCGGTACGGGCGCCTACGATCGAACGGCGGAGGAAATCACGCCTCCCACGCCCTCCGTGGTGGTCCGGATCCTGGTCTCCGAGGGAGACCGGGTGAAGAAGGGACAAGGGCTGATCGTCCTTAGCGCCATGAAGATGGAAACCATCCTTTCCGCCCCCTGGGACGCCAGAGTGGAGAAAATCAACACATCCCTGGACGCCCGGGTAGCTCCCGGCGATATCCTGGTCGAACTGGGCAAGGAGGCACCGGAAGATGACGCGTGACCTGATCTCCAAGGTGGAAGGCGCCACGGCCCGCGTGACGCTCAACCGGGAATCCCGGCGCAACGCCCTCAGCCAGGAGATGATCGCCGGCCTCATGGGTATCCTGGAGAGCATGGAAAACGACAACGCCGTTCGGACGGTGTGCCTGACGGGCGCAGGAGAAAAGGCGTTTTGCTCGGGGGCCGATCTCGCCTCGGCTTTCGGCGGGGCGGGCGGCGATTCCATGGCCGGGGCGAAGCAGTACGGGAAACTCCTCAAGCAGATGGCACGGTTTCCAAAACCCCTGGTGGCTCGGGTCAACGGGCCCTGCCTTGCAGGGGGTCTCGGTTTGATGCTATCCTGCGACATGGTCATCGCCCGCAGCGATGCCTTCTTCTGCACTCCCGAGGTCAACGTGGGCATTTTCCCCATGATGGTGGGGGCCCTGCTCTATCGGAATGTGGGGAGAAAAAAGGCCGTGGACATGGTCCTTACAGCACGCAAAGTCACAGCCCCGGAGGCCGAAACCATCGGGCTCATCACCAGGGCGGTGGACCCCGGACGTCTGGACGCCGAAATAGACGCAACCCTGGCCGGGCTCAACGCCAAAAGTCCCGTCGGCATAAAGATCGGGAAAGAGGCCTTTCGCACCATGAGCGACATGCCCTTTGAGGAAGCGGTGGATGCCCTTTGTGAGGCGCTGGCGCGCGCGGTATCCACGGAAGACGCGGCCGAGGGAATGCGGGCTTTCGTGGAAAAGAGAGCTCCCGTTTTCAAAGGGAAGTAGAAGGGTTCAAGCCGGGCGGCGGAAACCGGAAGCCCGACGGGATTTCCGCGGGACCGAGAGTGTGTCCCAATTCGAAAAAACGTCATTCCGGACGAGCGACGCGAAGCAAAGAGAGATCCGGAATCCAGGAAAAATGCATCATTTCGTTGACTTATGGACCCCGGCTTGCGCCCCGTTTCACGGGGCTTGGCCGGGATGACGAACTGCGACACAGTCTCGGGACCCCCGAGAGTCCGGCGACGAGGCTGGTCAGAACGGAAAAGGGAGTACGGAATGGCATCGTTCTGGATAACGGAAAATCACGACTACGAGCGTTCCTGCATGATCACATGCGCCTTATCCGGGGTGGTGGCGGATCGAAAGCAGTGCCCGGCCATCCCGTACACCCCTGAGGAATACGCGGCGGAGGCGGCACGCGCCTACGAAGCGGGGGCCGCAGTCGTTCACATCCACGCAAGGACCCCGGAGGGATCGCCAAGCTACGAAGTGGCGGACTACCGCAACATCTACGACGCCGTAACCGGGGCCTGTCCGGTGATCATCAATTTCTCGACCGGGGCCGTGGGTATTTCCGTGGAGAAGAAAATCGCTCCGGTACGGGAGATCCGGCCGGCTGTCGCGGCGCTCAACATGGGCTCCATGAACTACGCCAAGTATCACGCCGGGAAGAAGGGCTTTGTCTTTGATTTTGTCTTCGCCAACCCCTTCGCGGAGATCACCCCCCTGGTCTCGGCCATGAAAGAATGCGGCGTCAAACCGGAGCTGGAGTGTTTCGACTCGGGTCACATCGGCAACTGCTTTCCCCTGATCGACATGGGTCTTCTCGACCCCCCCTACCAGTTCAGCCTCATCATGGGCGTGCTGGGGGGAATGCCGCCGACGGCGGAGAATCTTGCACATCAGGTTCGGCTGCTCCCGCCGCGAAGCGACTGGGAGGTCATCGGGATTAGTCACGATCAGTGGCGTATGGTGGCCGCCGCCATCGCCCTGGGAGGCAACGTACGGGTGGGTCTCGAAGACAACTTCTATCTGTCTCCGGGAGTGATGGCCAAGTCCAACGGCGATCTCGTCGAAAAGGCGGCCCGGATGGTTCGGGACCAGGGTCGGGAAGTGGCCGGCGTGGAAGAGTGCCGGGAACGGCTCGGGCTCCGGCATCCCTAGGAGGCTGTCGGGAAGCACCCATCTCCGGCGTTACCCTTGATCTGCGTCACTGCGGCGTACTCCAGTACGCCTCATTCCTCAGGTCTGCGGAAGCCTTGCATCTGGGTGCTTCCCGACAGCCTCCTGGGGCGGCGGGAGAATTGTCGAGAGCCCCCGGTCGAAAAGAAACGGCAACAGGGGCCTGCCCTGATCCGGGGAGCACGGGGGGGACGAATGGAAAAAGGAAAGCGATACGAAGAGATTCAAGTGGGGGACGAGGCCGGCTTCTCCAAGACGTTAAGTGAAACGGACGTATACCTTTTCGCAGGAATCAGCGGAGACTTCAATCCCGTCCACGTAAACGAGGAGTATGCAAAGACGACGCCCTTCAAGGCCCGAGTGGCTCACGGTGCGCTCACCCAAGCCTTGATGGCTCCCGTCCTGGGAATGCGCCTCCCCGGGCTCGGAACCGTGGCCGTGGAGGTTTCCTGCCGGTTCAAAGCGCCAGTTTATTTCGGAGACACGGTCACGGCGAGCGCCCGGGTGGCGCAGAAGCTCGAAAAGAAACGGTGGATCCGCATGGCCCTCTCGTGGACCAATCAGCGTGGGGAGGCGATTGCCGAGGGAGAGGCGGTGGTTATTCCGCCGTCTTGAAGGCCCCGGGAACTGCGCCTGAACCAATGCTGAGGCAAAGACTCTTTGCGGTATTTTCAAAAGGCGAGCTAACCAAGACTTAGACCGGGGACCGCTAGGGCGGGGACTGGGCATTTTTTAGGATAATCCAAACCCAAATCGGGATCGCTATCGAAATCGAAAACATATGATGCTTGGATACCAGAAGCTGGATGTTTATCGACTTTCTATGCTACGGGGCTGAAAAAGTAGGCTACCCGGATGCGGTGTTCCAAGTCGATTCCGATCCCGATAGCGATTTCGATCCCGATGTCCACCCGGCTCTTCGAAACATGGAACCAACAACCATAACGACAAAAAAGGAGGAAGACGACCATGGCTTTTACCGATGTGAAAGAAGTGTTCAACAAAATGCCGGATGCATTCAACCCCAGCGCCGCTCAGGGCATGGACGCTGTGTTCCAGTTTGAAATCACGGGTGAGGGCGGAGGAAGCTGGCACGTGATCGTCAAGGACGGAGCCTGCACGGTGGGAGAAGGCCCCCACGGTTCTCCTTCCGTAACGCTGACCATGTCCGGCGACACCTGGCTCGGCATGGTGAACAAGCAGGTAAACGGAATGCAGGCGTTCATGAGCGGGCAGCTCAAGGCGAGCGGTGACATCATGCTCGCCCAGAGGATTGAACAGCTCTTCCCTCTGTAAAAGGAGGAGCTCAAGATCAACGCAATCCAAATCAAAATCGGGATCGCTATCGAAATCGAGAAGACAGGGAGAAACCTCCACCGTAGACGGGCATTCCGAGCTCGATCCCGATCCCGATAGCGATTTCGATCCCGATGAAACCATGGATAAGACCGGGGACCCTCTGCGAACCGAACAACCCGGGAAGGGCCCGGAAAGGGAAACGAATGGAGAAGGCGCCTCCATGACCGGATACCAGCAGTACTTCGGAGAAGAGCACCGGATGGTGCGGGAGTCCATTCGGAAATTCGTATCCCGGGAGATCGCGCCCTACACGGACGCCTGGGAGGAGGCCGGAGAGTTCCCGCTGGAGCTCTACCGAAAAGCCGGGGAGACAGGGATTCTCGGCATCGGGTACCCCGAGCAGTACGGCGGCTCGGCCGGGGACGTCTTCGTCAAGATCGCCTGCATCGAGGAGCTGATGCGC
>CAYVUX010000075.1:8759-10903 GCA_964455075.1 uncultured Desulfobacteraceae bacterium
TGCGCGGGGGCTCGGCGGGCGTGGCGGCGGGGCTGGGATCGCTGGATATCAGCATCCCCCCCATCCTATCACTCGGCACCGAAGCGCAGAAGGCCCGCCTGGTCCCTCCCGTGCTCAGGGGAGAACGGGTCTCGGCCCTGGGGGTCACCGAGCCCAACGCCGGCTCCGACGTGGCCAATATCCGGACAAGGGCGATTCGCCGCGGGGATCACTACCTGGTCAGCGGGAGCAAGATGTTCATTACCAGCGGCGCCAGGGCCGATCAATTGACCTGCGCGGTCCGCACGGGCGGCGAAGGGTATCAGGGGATCAGCCTGCTGGTCATCGATGCGGCCACGCCCGGGTACGCGGTGTCTCGGAAACTGCGCAAGATGGGGTGGTGGGCGTCGGACACGGCCCAGATCTTTTTTGATGAATGCCGGGTTCCTGCAGAAAATCTGCTGGGGGAGGAAGGGCGAGGGTTTTACGGCATCATGGAGAACTTTCAAAACGAAAGACTCCAGCTGGCCGTCATGGCCCAGATGACGTCCCGGCTCGCGCTGGAAGAGTCCATCCGCTATGCGCGGGAAAGGGAGGCGTTCGGCCGTCCCCTCGCCGGGTTTCAGGTCACACGCCACAAACTCGCCGATATGGCCACTCTCGTGGAAGCCGGCCGGGAATTTGTCTACCGGGTTGCCGCCAAGATCGATGCGGGAGAGGATCAAATCAAGGAAATCTCTATGGCCAAGAATTTCTCCTGCACGGTCAGCGACAAGGTCACATACGACGCCGTCCAGATTCACGGAGGCTTCGGATATATGCGAGAATATCCCGTGGAGAGATTGTACCGGGACAACCGCATCCTCTCCATCGGCGGGGGGACTCAAGAAATCATGAAGGAAATCATATCCAAATATCTGTTGTCTTGAGAAGCTTCCGAAAAAAGCGCCTCTCGGCGTTTTCCAAAGGTTCCAAAACGCCTGTGCTCTCCCATTCCTTCTAGGAGCCGTTTGACCCCGATGCTCTCAAGGCGTGCATAATGGTTTCAAGCTGAAGGTCAATGAACTTCTCCAGGCTGAGCCGCCTCCTGAAGTGCCACCCCTTGAGTACCCACATATGGCCCATCAGAAGGATGTTGTAGGCCATGAGGTCCACATCAAGGGGGCGAAAGGCCCCCTGCTCGATCCCTTCTTCAATGATCCTTCCAAAAACCCGGCTCACCTCCACTTCGAGCTGCATAATGCGCGCCCTGGAATTTTTGTCGAGGGCGCTCGATTTCTGGTAGATCAGCAATGCCTTCTCTCTTTGCCGGTCAACCACCCTGTAGTAAAGGATCACCGCGATGGCCAGTTTCTCCTCCGGATCTTCGACGCCCTGAATTTCCTTTGTGAGGCTCTCCCGAAAGGTGTTCAGGAGATCCTCCATAATCATCCGCATGATCTCCGATTTCTTCTTTACGTAGTGATAGGTGACCGGAAGGCTGACGCCGGCCCGCTCGGAGATCTCCTGGATGGACGTGGCCGTAAAGCCCTTCTTGGCATAAATGGTGCTCGCCACGTCTATGATTTTTCGCCGCACCTTGTCGGCGGAGGCAATCTGATCCAGAACCGTCAATTCTCTCGAGATTCTTTCCATGCTGTTCTCCCTTATGCATCAGGGCTTGAAGGGATCGGGGCAGGGAACCCCGCGCGAGCATTGTTACGCCTTCGCGTACTTGAAGGAGACATTGACTCTCGCCCGATAGGCGATCACCTTTCCGTTTTCAATGGTCATATCCAGTTTTGTGATTTCCGCAATCCTCAAATCCTTCAGGCTCCCGGAGGCGGTCTCCACAGCGGATGATGCAGCCTCTTCCCAGGAAGTATCGCTCGTGCCCACCAATTCGATGATCTTGTATGTGCTCCCTGCCATCTCCATCCTCCTTTTGATAGAACATTCCAGTGAGAAACCGAACCCCTGTAAACGACCTACCACCTCCTTTCCGCCTGCCGGGCGGAGCGGTGGTTCCCGAAATGCCGAGCCTCCTTGTCCGTGAGCGGCACACCCGGCGGAACCGCCCATTCCGTTGCCGGCAAGCCTGACTATTCGCTGGTTTCCATCCATAAATGGCCTTTTTCTTCGCACCCCTGACGGGTGCTCAGTCCCCACCCTTCGGGCGGGTCCCC
>CAYVUX010000076.1:0-10834 GCA_964455075.1 uncultured Desulfobacteraceae bacterium
AAAGGGAAGGGGGGGAAGGGGGGGGAAGGGCGGGACATTCTTTCTCTTAAAGAGCGGTCCGTATTCTAAGAGGCCCTCATTTTCCGGAAGAACCGAATTTGATCTAAATCAACCGGTTACGGTATGCGACCTCCCATCCGCCATGCAGGGAACGGGTTTGTTGAATCCCGGGAGGATTTGGTGTAAGAATCGGCCTGAAGAAAACAGCCGTGCGGCGGTTTTCCCCGCAGAGGGGGCGCAGGCGGCCTTGAGGAGGATCGGTTATGGCGACAGTCGACCTGGACTACATTCGAAACAAAGTAGCGGATACGGAAGTGATTTTCTCCCGCGGAAGGAGAATCTATGAGTACGGCGCGTTTGTGTGCCGGGAGGCCGATCCCGATTCCGGGCGGTTCGTCTACGAGGTGGACGGCGCCTACGGGGATTATCTCTGCGCGGTGAGCTTGAACAGCGAGGAAGTGACCTACACCTGCGACTGCCCCTATCCCGGGCCCGGGTGCAAGCACGTCGTGGCGGGCATGCTGGACGGTCTGGACCGGATGGAGTGCTGGCGCACGGAGCGCGACGGCGGTTCCTATGAAGCCGCCGGGGACTTCCTCTCATACGAAGAAATTCGGGAGAAGGCGCTCCAGGACCGGCGGAGCCGCGCAAAGAGCGAGGTCTTTACCGTTACACAGGGCGACATGCTCAAAGGGGACCATCTCCTCGAAACCTCGGACGGCCGGCAGTACGTGGTAAGCCTCCACGATCCGGAGCAGAGCCTGGGGCATTGCTCCTGCCCGGACTTCAACACCAACGGCCTCGACACATGCAAGCATATCCTTTTTCTCGTGGACCACTTCCGGCGGGCAAAAGCTTCCCCCAAGCGCAACGGAGGGCGGTTTCCCTTTGTGGACATTTACTGGGATGCAGTTCATGGAATGCCCCGCCTTTTTTGTGAGCGGCCCGGCAGGGAGTTGACCGGCCTGCGCCCGGTCCTGGATGCCTATTTCGATGAAGACGGCCGTTTTTCCAGGACGGACCTGGGAGATGTGCTGTCTCTCCTTTCCGAGGTCAGCGGCCACAAGAAGGTATGCGTGCGTGAAGAGGTCCTTCGAAGGGTGGACGCGCACCTCTTGGACCGGGAAGTGGAAAAACGCTCCCGCGAACCGCTCCCGTCCCTTTCCGCCCTGAAGACCCGGCCTTACCCTTACCAGGAGGAGGGGGTCCGCTTTGGGCTTTACAGAAAGGCGGCCTTAATCGGCGACGAGATGGGCCTGGGCAAGACCCTCCAAGGCATCGCCCTGGCGATCCTGAAGAAGGAACTTTTCGGGTTCAAACGCGTCCTCGTTATTACCCTTGCCAGTCTCAAGGAGCAGTGGAGGCGGGAGGTGGATCGCTTTACCGACGAGAAGGCCGTGGTGGTGGCCGGAACGGCCGAGGCCCGGAAGCGAATCTACCGGGAGGATCCGAGCCTCTTCAAAATCACCAACTACGAGGCGGTTCTCAGGGACGGAACCACGCTCACCAGGTTCAAGCCCGACCTCATCATCCTGGACGAGGCCCAGCGCATCAAGAACTTCGCCACGAAGACCGCCGATGCCGTCAAAAGCCTGCCGCGAAAGCACGCCCTCGTCCTCACAGGCACACCGCTCGAAAACCGGCTGGAAGACGTCTACTCCATAGTACAGTTCCTGGATCCGTACATGCTCTCGCCTTTGTGGCGCTTTGCCGCGGATCATTTCCTCATCAGCCGGAAGAAGAAGGATCGGATAGTGGGCTACTGCAACCTGGAGCTCCTGCACGAGAAGCTCAAGAGCATCGTCATCCGCCGCAGGAAAGAGGAAGTACTTTCCGACCTGCCCGAGGAGATCACGAACAATTACTACATCGATCTCACTCACAGGCAGGCCAAGATCCATAGTGGTTACATGCAGTCCCTGTTGCCCCTGTTGAACAAGAAATTTCTCACACCCATGGATGTCCGGCGCATCCAGATGTTGCTCCTCAAGATGCGTTCCGTATGCGACTCGACCTTCCTGATCGACCGCAGGACCAACATTTCCCCCAAGCTGGAGGAATTGGAGAACATCCTGGATGAACTCGTGGTCCAGGGCGGACGCAAAACGGTCATTTTCAGCGAATGGACCACCATGACCTATCTTATTGCACGCCGCCTGTCCAGGAAAGGCATTGCCTTCGTGGAGCTCAGCGGAAAGGTCCCGGTCCACAAGCGTCAAGCCCTTATCGACGAATTTTCACAGAACCCGGAGTGCAAGGTCTTTCTCTCCACAGACTCGGGCGGAACCGGCCTTAATCTCCAGGCCGCGGACTGCGTAATCAACTTCGAGCCTCCATGGAACCCGGCCCGGCTGAACCAGCGGGTCGGTCGGGTCAACCGTATAGGACAGGCCAGCCGGAAAGTGAACGTGGTCAACCTCATTGCAAAGGACAGCATCGAGGAAAAGATCCTGGCGGGGATCCACCTCAAGACCGAACTTTTCACCGGTGTTTTCGACGGCGGTGTGGACACGGTGGAGTTTTCGCGCGAAAAGAGAAACGAGATGCTCAACCAGTTGCGAAAGATGATGGGCGAAGAGATGGCCGAGGATGTCTCCGACTACGAGTCGGCCCCGGGCGAGAGCATTCCGGAGGATACACCGCATTTTCTCAACCCCAAAGCCCTTGAGGAGCACGAGGTGATCCCGGAGCAGCCCCCCGAAGGCGGGCTGCTTCAGGGGGCCGGCGGCCGGGCGATGCGAGGGCAAACCGAAGAGGAGGCCGGGACCGGAGAAGACACGGCCTCCGTACTGGCCGGCCAGCCTGCGGAAAAAGTGGAGGCGGTCCTCAATTCCGGCATGGAATTCATCAGCGGACTGATGGAGATGGCAACCGGCCGAAAGGTCGAGAAGACGAGCGACCAGGGCCGCATGATCCGTCTGGACCCGGAGACCGGCGAGATTACCATGAAGTTCAAGCTTCCCGGTTTCTAAAAGACTCCCGGGCACAAATTCGTCGCGGGCATCTACCACCCACACCTGCGTCTGTCTTCCCACACCCCTCTTTTGCTGCGCCAGCAGCATGGCGTTTGCCCTTGGCCAGCACTTGCCCTGTGAAATGTTCCCATTGGGAACCACCGCCTCCGAGGGGATTTCACGGGGGTCGGCCAAGGGCAACATATCCCTCCCCATCCCGGTAATCAAGTGAGCGCAGCGAATTCATCCCGTTGAATGCGGCCTTGCCGCCTTTCGAAGAAAGTTTCAACCGGTACGGGCGGTTTCACCCTTGAACTCCGTACCCGTGGAAGCCCCGAAAACCGATATAGCCCATAGCCCCACAACACCTGCGTTCTTCCGCAGGCCCCTTTGCTGCTTCAGCAGCATGGGTTTTATCCTTGGACAGTATCGTCCAAGGATAACAAACATCCCTCTAATCCTGCTCATCAAGCGAGCAAAGCGAGCGGGCGGTTTCACCCTTTCCCTCCGTACCGTTCCAATACGTCAAAACCGGCGGAACATCTTCCAGCCAACCCTGCATCCCCTCCATACCCCTCCTTGCTGCGTCAGCAGCATGGTGTTTGCCCTTGGGGAATGTCGCCCAAGGGCAACTATCCCTCCCCATCCTGTTCATCAAGTCCCGCACAGCCGGGATGGGCGGTTTCACCCTTTTACTCCGCACCGAAAATGCACCTGGAACCGTACGGCCTCGATCACCACCAGGCACCTTCCTCCACCCCAATACCCCGGAGGCGGATGCTGCCATTTTGCCTTTTATTCTGGAGGCGATCGGAAAGCATTCAGATGCAAGGCTTCCGCAGGCCTGAGGAATGAGGCGTACTTGCAGTACGCCGCAGTGACGAAGGTCAAGGGTAACGCAGCAGATGGGTGCTATCTGGCAGCATCCCGGGAAGGCAAAAGTTATCCTGTCCATCCTGTAAATCCTGTCTAACAAGAAAGAGGGAGGTTAATATCTCTAATATCTCAAGGACTGCAATCTTTTTACAAAGCCTTCAAGAAGGCTTGTACGGAGAGAATGGGAACGGGCGACCGCGGCAGCGCCAGCAGGTGCGCATCTCCGGAAATGATCGCTTGGGCGTTGCCGGAAAGGGCACACCATAGGAACTTGTCGTCTTCCGGGTCGTCCAACACATACGGTTCACCGGTCTCGTTGGGAACCGCTTCGAAATAGGGGAGAATTTCATGGTAGAGGAGACCATGGATCTCCTCCGTAGAGAGCTGAAACCGGGGGTAGGCCAGGACCCGTACGTACTCATTCACGATCGGCTCGGAGCAGAGGGGAAGAATCCGCCTCTTTTGCCACAGGGCGACGACTTCCCCGGGGTGTCCGCCGAAGAGGAGGCCGCTCACCACGACGTTTGTGTCAATGACAACCCGTTTCATCTAGCGTTCCCTGGCCCAGCGAACGGCCTCGGCCACGGAATCCTCGTTAAGCCCCAGCGATGTCATTTTTTGCCGAAGATCATCGAGCTCCACTCCGGATACGCGCACCGGTTTCAAAACAATCTCTCCCTCCCGGTAGCGTACGTCAAAGTGCGTGGTCTCGGGCAGCTGAGACAAAATGGCCTTGGGGATTGTGATCTGGTTCTTGCTCGTGAGCTTTGCAAGCATGGCGCCTCTCCTTTTTGCACGAAAACAAGGAAATCTTACAATCAACTTTCCTTGTTGTCAAGCTTGCGCCCTACCTTTTGCTGCGTCAGCAGCATGGCGTTCGCCCCCAAGGAACATCCCTTGGGGGCAAATTATCTCTCTACATCCTGTATATCTAGTCCGCCTCAGGCGGACGGGCGGTTTCAAAAACCCGGACTCCGACTGATAGATTCCCCCGAACTGAACAGCCGCAACCACCATTCGGCGCACCTCCCTCCACCCCAATTTCGCCGCAGGCGGATGACCTTTTTTTGCCCTCCATCAGGGAGGGCAAAAATTATCCTGTCCATCCTGTCTAATAAGAAACGCGCAGCCAATCCATACCGTCGAAATGAGAGCTTGCCCTCTCTGTGTGCTCTGCGTCTCGAGTACCGGCAACGCCGGGACGGGCGAGAGATTCCTTCCGTTTCTCGAGGCCCCGGGTTTGGCGACAAGAAACCAGGATGGATCGCTTTATCGCGGCGTCATCTCGAACCGCTTGCTGCGTCAGCAGCATGGTGTTTGCCCCCAAGGAACATCCCTTGGGGGCAACTATCCCTCCCCATCCTGTTCATCAAGTCCGCCTCAGGCGGACGGGCGGTTTCAAAAAGTCCTACTCCAACTGACAGGTCCCTCCGAAAATATTTCAAACCACCACCAGAAATCTCCCCTCCCGCCGCATCCTGTTCATCCTGTAAATCCTGTCTAACCCTACACATTCTCGAGTGCCATTTTGCCGAATGCGGCCAAAATACGAACACTTGCACATAGGATTTGAAAAAAAATGCCTTCTCCGCTATATTTTTACCAATTTGGGACAGCATTGATGACCAAGAGAGGTAAATTTTAATATGACTGGCGCAAATCTGACAAACACCCAATCGAAAGCATTGGCTGAAATAAAGGCACGAGTCGCGGCATCGTTCTCTGTGGTCGAATATGTCCTGTACGGCTCCGCTGCCAGGGGAGAGGCGGATGAAGAATCGGACCTGGACCTCATGATCGTCGTGTCAGAACCGATTACCCGCTTCAAGCGGCATGAAATTACGGATATCGTTTTTGAAGTGAACCTACAGTTCGGAACGAATTTTAGCACCTTGGTTGTGGATCGTAAGGCCTGGGAGACAGGGATGATATCCGTGCTCCCGCTCAAGGAAGAAATTGTGGAGAACGGCATTCGGGTATGACTACCGAAGACAAACGCCCTGAGGTCGTTCAATACTGGCACGCATAATAAAGTCCCGCAGCACGGATGCCAGACTGGAGAGTACGGCCGAACAGAAGCCAATAGAGTCCAGAATTTCACCTAAGGAAGAAAAAGAATGAGCAAAACAGCTTCCGATCTACGACGCGAAGGCTGGCCTGTGGACAAAATTGAAAAATACAGGCCGTGGCTCGCTGCTGAGCGATACAGCAAAGACCGGAAACTCAAGAAACGCAGAGACCGGGCGATGGCGATCAGCAGAAAAGCAGCGAGACTCTTGAGAGAAATATATGGCGCCGAGCGTGTTGTTCTCTTCGGCTCTCTTGCTCATGATGCATGGTACACCCCGAGATCCGACATAGACCTTTATGCCGAAGGAATCGCCCCTGATCAGTTTTTTAAGGCAGAAAAAGACATTCAGGAGATGGGAGAAGGTTTCAAGGTAGATCTTGTAGAGTCAAAAGAATGCTCTCCGGAACTCCTCAGAAAAATAGAGCGTGATGGAATAGAGATATGAAAAAAAGGGCCTTGAAACAGGCTGAACAGATTCGCGAGGAGCTTGTCCAGGTCGAAAGGGTCGTTGCAGCCGTCCGACGAGACTGGGAGGAGTATGTCCGCCAAGCCGATGAGGCGTATTTAAAGGCCGTCGCATACGATCTCCATGGTTTCTATACCGGACTGGAAAGGATATTCAGATCGGTTGCTGATACCATAGATGATAATGTTCCCGAAGGGGAGTATTGGCACAGGAACCTTCTCTTGCAAATAGCTGGACATATAGAAAACGTCCGGCCTGCGTTGCTTTCAGAAGAAACGGCTGCTAATCTGCAAGAGTACATGAGATTTCGACATAGAATCAGAAATATCTACTCATTCAATTTGGTACCTGAACGCATCGAAGGACTTGTTGGCCGCCTGCCGGCAGTTCATGAAAAGGTAAGAGCAAACCTTGAGGATTTTGCCTGCTTTCTCGAAAAACTAGCAGGTGAGGAATCTACATAGGCTCGCGAAAGAAAGCCGGTGCGTCTAGCCCGTCGCTTCACCACCGTACCCCTTTGCTGCGTCAGCAGCATGGCGTTTGTCCTTGGCCAGGGTCGACCAAGGACAAGACATCCCTCCCCATCCTGTTCATCAAGTCCCGCACAGCGGGACGGGCGGTTTCACCCTTTTACTCCGCACCGAAAATGCTCCCGGAACTGCCCGGCCTCAACCACCACCCGGTATTTCCTCCTTCGCCGAATCCTGTCCATCCCGTAATTCCTGTCTAACCAAAAAATTGCGTGGACATACCATGCAATTGCATGGTATAAACACGCATTATGAATACGCTTGGTCAGATTCTTTCATCCCGCTGTAGAGCGGAGATATTCAGGCTCCTGTTTGGGCCTGTTGAGCGGGAACTCCACATAAGGGAGATCCAGCGCAGATCCGCGCTCAATGACAGCACCATCCGCCAGGAGCTGCGCAAATTGGCTCGTCTCGATCTTGTAAGGGCGAGAAAAGACGGCAATCGAATTTATTACAAGGCCAACCAGGCAAACCCCCTCTTCATTGATCTTCGGAACCTTGTGCTTAAGACGGCCGGCCTTGTGGACGCCCTGAAGGATGCCCTTAAAGACAAAAGAATCCATCTGGCATTCGTTTTCGGTTCCATAGCAGAGGGAAAGGAAAAAGCGGACAGTGACGTGGATCTTTTTGTGATTGGAGATGTCGGTCTTAGAGAAGTTTCCACATTGCTTTCCGGTGTCTCGGAAAGGATAGGGCGGGAGATTAATCCTCATGTCATGACATCGGATGAGTTCCAAAAGAAAATCAAAACCGACGGACATTTTGTTAGCCATGTCGTAAATTCACCGAAATTGTTCATCATAGGCTCGGAACATGACTTTGAAGCAATGGGCCGATAACGGATGGCTCAAGGCTCACCAAACAAGTGGGGAGGAGATTAGAAATCTGCTGGCGATTGTAGAACGCGATCTGAATGACGCAACCAAAGGGGATATTTCTTCGGACTGGCGTTTTGGGATTGCCTACAATGCATGCCTTAAGCTTTGCACAATTCTTCTTTATGTAGAGGGTTATAAACCCGAACGCACGCTTCAGCATTACCGGACGATACAGGCGCTGCCTCTGATTCTAGGCCTGGAAAGACGTGATGATGCGGCCTATCTGGATACCTGCCGGGCCAAGAGAAATATTGTCGAATATGATTATGTGGGCGGCGTAGCGGAAAGCGAGGCCGAGGAACTGATAGAGTTTGCAGCCGAATTCAAAAGAGATGTTGAAGCATGGCTTGAAAAACGGCGTCCTGAATACCGTTGAAGCGTGCCGAGTCATGCTGCCCACGTCCGCCGCAGGCGGATGGCGTTTTTTGCCGCTCATCAAGAGAGGCAAAAATTATCCTGTCCATCCTGTAAATCCTGTCTGACAAGAAAAAGGCGCAGCAAATCTATACCCGAGGAACCTTACCCCTCTCTGTGTGCTCTGCGTCTCGAGTACCGGCAACGCCGGGACGGGCGAGAGATTCCTTCCGTTTTCAAGGCCTCGGGTTTGGCGACAAGGAATCAGGATGGATCGTTTTATCGCGGCGTCATCCCCCGCACCCCTTGCTGCGTCAGCAGCATGGCGTTTGCCCCCAAGGAACATCCCTTGGGGGCAACTATCCCCCCCATCCTGTGTATCAAGTCCGCCTCAGGCGGACGGGCGGTTTCACAACCGAGACTCCGACCGACAAATCCCCTCGAACCGAACAATCGCAGCCACCACCAGGCGCACCTCCCGTCACTCTCACTTCCGCCCCAAACGTATGGCGCCATTTTGCCCTTTATTAGGAAAGGCAGGATATATCCTGTCTTACAGAAAAGAGAGAAATGGGTCCTTCTTGGAGGATTCAAACGGCATAATGCAAAACATAACGCTTGACGTTAATATCGCGACGCGTTAGTATTGTGTCTATGATAAAGTCTTTCCGGGACAAGGAAGCCGAAAAAATATTCAACAGGGAGTTCTCCGGAAGACTGTCAAAGAACGTTCAGCGCATTATCCGAAAAAAGCTGCTAATCCTGGATGCCGCGACGGATTTGAGGGATTTGCGGGTTCCGCCGGGCAATCGACTGGAGGCGTTGAGAGGCAGCCGGAAAGGTCAACACAGTATACGCGTAAATGACCAATGGCGAATCTGTTTTAGATGGACCGATGGGTCCGCGTACGAAGTCGAAATAGCCGATTATCATTAGGAGATTCTATGAAAAGCGAAAAAATGTTGCCCATTCATCCCGGCGAAATTCTTATGGAAGAGTTTTTGGAGCCCATGGGAATCAGCCAGTATCGTCTGGCAAAGGAAATAAGTGTCCCTCCCAGACGCATCAATGAGATTGTGCATGGGAAAAGATCCATAACCGCGGATACCGCGCTTCGGCTGGGACGGTTTTTCGGCATTACACCGCAATTCTGGCTGAATCTCCAGAATCGTTTCGATCTTGAAACCACAAAGGATCTGCTTGGCGGACGCCTCAATCATGAAGTGACCGCGTTTCAGGGAGAGGCAGAGAATGTTCGCTGATAGCGCAATCAAGTCCCGCGCAGCGGGGCGGGCGGTTTCACCCTCCTAACTCCGAAATGGCAACATCCCCGGAACTGCCCGGCCTCAAGCACTACCCGGTATTTTCTCGTTCACCGCATCCTGTCCATCCCGTAAATCCTGTCTAAAGAAAAGGGAACAACCCACAAACGTACAGTTGACAGGAAGAATGATTAAGGCTATTATAGCCTTAATCATATGGTTAACATAGTCTACTTATTTGCAGCGAAGGGAAAACGACATGATCCAGGTAAACATATCAGAGATCAAAAACCGGCTCAGTTATTACCTGAGGCTCGTTCGCGGTGGGCAAGAAGTCGAAATTCTGGACAGAAACACCCCTCTGGCCCGGATGATTCACGTCTCCCAGGCGGACGCCGGCAACCACGAAACTCCTTGGGTGAAAGAAGTGGAGAGTCTAGGCATCGTCACGCCGCCAAAAAAGAAAGGGTTTCCGCCCGAACTCCTGTCTGCAGAACAGGTGATTTCAAGGCATGAAAAAGGCGAAGCCGGTGTACTCAAAGCCCTGCTCGAAGAGAGGAGCACCGGGAGATGAAATTCTGGGATTCATCGGGCATTGTTCCTCTGGTGGTGAATGAACCGGAAACGGATTATTGCTTGGAAACCCTGACATATGACCAGCAGATGATGATCTGGTGCTTGAGCAAGATCGAAATCATCAGCGCCTTGTGTCGGCAGTTGAGGGAGAAGAGGCTCAGTGACACCGAATTCCGGAAAGCCAAGACGCGCATGAAACATCTGCTTGAACACGCCTATGAAATCCATGCGATTCAAAAAGTAAGGCAAAGGGCACTGAGGCTCCTGGAGGTACATCCATTGCGAGCAGCGGACGCCTGCCAACTCGGTTCCGCCCTGATTGCCTGCCAAGAAGACCCGGAACGGCTGTCCATGGTCTGCTTTGATGAGCGCCTCACAAAGGCCGCGCTCAAGGAAGGTTTCTCGGTGAACCCGGGAAGAAACGAAAACGAAAAGGACCGGCACGAACATTGAAAATTCGGGTTTGAACCCTCCTCTGTTCGAAACTCCATAACCTGATAGAGCACGTTCCACCACCTGAAAACCGCCTGGCACCCATCACGCATCGCCGTATTTCCTCCATACCCTTCCTTGCTGTTTTAGCAGCATGGCGTTTGCCCTTGGAATGCACTTGCCCTGTGAAATGTTCCCAGTGGGACCCCCACCTCCGGCGGGATTTCACCGGGGTCGCTCAAGGGCAAGACATCCCCCTCCCCATCCTGTCTATCAAGTCCCGCACAGCGGGACGGGCGGTTTCAAAAACCTAGACTCCGACCGAGAGATTCTCGCCAGCTGAACAACCGCAACCAACACTCGGGGCCACTTTCTCCATCCCCATTTCCGCCGCAGGCGGATCGCGGTTTTTGCCTTTCAATCAGGAAAGACAAA
>CAYVUX010000077.1:0-10705 GCA_964455075.1 uncultured Desulfobacteraceae bacterium
ACGATTGAGCGGCGGCCGAAGATGGCCCGAAGCTGAGATGGGAAAATGGGAAGTTGTTTTTGAGTGAGCCCTAAGACCGCTCGATGGCGCAAGGAAAAATGATACACATGAATAGCATTAGGAGCGACAGATGATCATCAGCATAGCCAGCGGAAAAGGAGGAACCGGAAAAACGACTGTGGCCACAAACCTGGCCATGTCTCTCGAATCCGACGTTCAGCTCCTGGACTGCGATGTGGAAGAACCCAACTCTCATCTCTTTATCCAGCCTCAGATTGAAGAGACCGAAATCATAACCACGCCGGTACCCCAGGTGGATGAGGAAAAATGCACCCTCTGCGGGAAATGCAGCGAAATCTGCCAATTCAAGGCCATTGTGGTTATTGGGGAAACCGTATTGACTTTTCCGGAGCTCTGCCACAGTTGCGGAGGATGCATGGCAGTATGTAGCGACAAGGCCATAACCGAGGTGGGACGCGAACTGGGAGTAATCGAGCGCGGTCACAGGAACGGCCTGAATTTCGTGCACGGCAGGTTGAGAGTCGGGGAGGCCATGTCCCCTCCCCTCATCAGGAGAGTCCGCGAATATACCCAACCGGGTGCCCTGACCATTATCGATGCCCCGCCGGGTACGTCGTGTCCCGTAATTGCCTCCATGAAGGATGCCGATTTCGTACTGCTGGTCACGGAGCCCTCCCCTTTCGGGCTGTACGACCTTGAGCTCGCTGTAGGCGCCGTGAACATCCTCGGAATCCCCTGCGGGCTGGTAATCAATCGTTCGGATATGGGCGATGACCGCGTCAAGGATTATGCGAACAGCGAGGGAATTCCTATCCTGATGGAGATTCCTTTCGATCGTAAAATCGCGGAGTCCTATTCACGGGGCGAGATGATCGTCGAGTCCATGCCGGAATGGAAGGACCGATTCAAAAATTTGTTCCATCGAATTGAAGAGATAGTCATCCGTCAGAATTCCGGACGATAATACATGTTTTGGAGACGGATCAGATTTGCGGGCTGTGCCTGAGTCGAAATTGAACTTCGGTTATGATGCACTCAGCGACCAAAAAGAACGAAGCGGGGTAGATTGGAATGAAGGAACTGGTTGTCATAAGCGGCAAGGGGGGCACGGGGAAGACCACCATTTTGGCGGCTTTCGCTTCCCTGGCTGAGAAAAAGGTGCTTTGTGACGCGGATGTTGACGCGGCGGATCTTCATTTGATCATGGATCCACAGGTCAATGAGCGCCACGGTTTTCAGTCCGGTCATACAGCCATAATCAATGAGGACAAATGTACCCAGTGTGATCTTTGCAGGGAACTATGCAAGTGGGATGCCATCACCGAAGATTTTGAAGTGAATCCTATCGCCTGTGAAGGGTGCGGCGTGTGTCACTATTTCTGCCCGGAAGAGGCGATTGACTTTCCTCTGAACACATGTGGCGAGTGGTATATTTCCGATACGCGCTTCGGCCCCATGGCCCATGCGCGATTAGGCATTGCAGAGGAAAACTCGGGGAAACTCGTGACCCTGATCCGCCAGGAGGGCGGGAAGCTTGCAGAAGAAAGGAATCTGGATTTGCTTCTCACAGACGGTCCCCCGGGCATAGGATGTCCGGTGATCGCATCCCTTGGCGGTGTGACGGCGGTTCTCATCGTGGCCGAACCCACCGTTTCAGGCAGGCACGACATGGAGCGTGTGGCCGAGCTTGCTCACTTTTTCAAGGTCCCGGCCATGGTCTGCATCAACAAATTTGATCTCAACCCTGAAGAGGGGGAGCGCATAGAAGAATATGCCCGGGAGAAACAGATCCATGTGGTAGGACGGATTCCTTTTGATCCGGTCTTTACAAAAGCCATGGTCCAAGGCAAGAACATCTTCGAATACGACGGGCAATCCGAAGGGGCTGAGGCGGTCAGGGAGATCTGGAAGAACGTGACGCAACACCTCGCGAATTGAACCGATCAAAGTCTTTTCACCGAACCCAAGTCAAAGGAGGTACAAGAGATGCCGAGAGGAGACGGTACAGGCCCAAGAGGCCAGGGACCAGGAACAGGCAGAGGCATGGGTGGAGGCGGCGGCCGAGGCAGGGGAGGAGGTTTTGGCGCAGGCCCCGGCGGCTACTGTGTATGCCCCAACTGCGGAGAAAGGACTGACCATCAATTGGGGACCCCCTGTTACGAACAGAAATGCCCCAAGTGCGGGCAGGCCATGACCCGGGAATAGCTTCCGGGTTGGAAGCGTAGCCGAAGCATACTCCGAAAAGGCGATCATGGTCGGGCGGCACGACAACCGGGGGAGAGACATCGAGCAGAGCATGGCCGAGGAAGATCTTGTTGACGAACGGATTGATGAGCAAGGCAACCGATGGCGCAAGGTCTATTTCGGTGGGGGAGAGCATTGTCGAAACTGGGTTGAACAATTCAAGGAACTGGGAGAAGTGCATATTGAAGAGGTTGATCCGAGGGGCTATAAGTGCTTCGAGGAAAGCGGAGAGCCGTTGTACAGGGTTTGGTTAAAGATTGAGGATTCGAGTCTGGAGGATCTCTTCTCATGAAGTCGGATGGAAGCCCCGGAGAGCGGGTCGAGCGCAGGTTCCGAGCCGGAACCGAAAGCAGGAAAAGAACAACCGGGAAAAATGCGGAAAGGCCGGGATTCATCAAGAGATTTCTCAAATGGATCGCCAAGGGCGCCGAGTCCTACAATGCGGGCGGCACAACTTGCCCGTCATGAAGAATCCGGCGATGACCGCCGGGCGGGCGGGCCTGAACGGAAAGCCGATTTTGTAAAGGGGAACGCTGATATGCTACGCTCAAACTCCTCCTGCCTCCTGGACCGACGTATGGCAAAGCAGGGAGGTCGATGATGCCTATTTACGAATATCGATGCGAGGCCTGCGGGAACATCTCGGAGTATCTGGTTGGCCTTGGGGACGACGAACCCATACGGTGCAGGCAGTGCGGGAGCGATGCCATGAACAAAATTCTCTCCGTTTCCTCGTTTACCCTGCCGTCCGAAGGGCACATCCCCGGTCGAACCTGCTGCGGCAAGGAAGAGCGCTGCGAGTCCCCTCCCTGTTCCGGTGGAGGAGCTTGCAGGCGGGATTCCGACTACTAGGACCGGCGTCCCTATCCAGCAACCTTCGAGGGGGACCGGCATGGGAGGCCTGGGGCGCTGCAGAGGAAGGGGTTTTGGAAAACGAGGCTGCAGGCGCAAGACGTGGCTTTGATGCACATCAAAAAGAGAATTTTGAGCAAAGCTTGGTACTTGTACCTTTGAAAGGGGAAAAGTGAAAAACTGTGGCATCCTGATTTTGGCCTGAGGGTTCATACGTCATTCCGGCGCAGGAGACTGTGTCGCAATTCGAAAAAAACGTCATTCCGGACGAACGACGCGAAGCAAAGAGAGATCCGGAATCTAGGAAAACGTCATCCTAACGTGAACTTATGGATCCCGGCTCGCGCCCCCTTTCACGGGACTTGGCCGGGACGACGAAACGGCATTCATCATGAAAGCGGTCATCAAAACCTGCCACACAGGCTCCTGGCAGGAGAAAGAGTCGTGCTGCCAGGAGTCCCCGATTTGTTTTGAGCAATCCAAAATGACCTGAGTTGCGGGGTGATCCGCATCTCCTGACTCTGTTTCTCAGGCTCTGATTTTCAACGAAGACATCGATAACACGGAAAAGACAGCCGAACCGCAGACCCTGGGCGCTCAAATTCCCCTTCGTTGGAATCGGTTTGTTGACTGGAGGACCTGCGGGCTCCCTGAGAATATCCCCGGCGGGAAAATTCCTGCAGATCTTTCACCTCGATTCTGGAAGGAAGGTAAAGCCCTCCGAGGAGAAAGGAGTTCACCGTGGAGCGTTTGTTCGAAAAATATCTGCTGGGCAACGCGGAGCTTGAAAATCGTTTCGTATTTCCTCCCGTCAAACTCGGCCAAGGCAATCCGGACGGCACGGTCACAGATCATCAGATGGTTTTCTACCGGCAAATTGCGAGGAATGGACCGGGGTTGGTCATCATGGAGCCGGTTTCCGTAACACCGGAAGGAAGAGAGCATCCCAAACAACCCTGCATACACCTGCCTGAGAGCGCAAAACAACTCAGCAGAATCGTTGAGGTTGTGCACCGGGAGAATCGCCTGGCCTGTCTCCACCTGAATCATGGTGGTGCGGCCGCCAATCCCCAAATCATTGGGGGGCAGCCCAAAGCGCCCTCCGTCATGACATGCGTGGCCAGGGAAGGGAACGTTTCAGAGGCCCTAACGGAAGAGGAGGTTGAAACGATTCTTTCCGGGTACGAATCGGCGGCAAAAAGGGCTCGGGAAGCGGGCGCCGATGTGATCGAAATCCAAGGGGGGCACGGGTATCTTATCTCCCAATTTCTGAACAGCAAACTGAACAACAGGCAAGACCGTTTTGGTGAAGATAGGGTCTTATTCGCCAGAGAGGCCCTTTCGCGCGTCAAGGAGGGCGCCCCCGGCATGCCTCTTATTCTGCGCATCTCGGGCGATGAAATGCCGCCGGAGCACGGCATCAGCAGGGAAGACTTGCTGCCGCTGCTCACATTGGCCGGAGAGATTGGAGTCTCCGCTGTACACGTGGGGATGGGAAACGCATGCTTCAGTCCTCCCTGGTATTTCCACCATGCCGGTCTTCCGGAAAAGCCTCAGATGGAGGCGCTTTCCTGGGTTCGCGAGCATACATCACTGCCTATCATTGCCGCCGGTCGAATGGGCAGAAGGAAAAAGATTGACCAGATCCTGGAAGACCGCCTCGCGGACATGATCGCCTTGGGCCGGCCGCTCATCGCAGACCCCCTTTTGATCCAGAAATGGCAGGAAGGAAAGGACGAAGAAATCCTCTATTGCGGTTATTGTCTTCAGGGCTGCCTGCATCGGATGAAGAGCGGTCAGGCTTTGGGTTGCAATCTGAACCCGGAAATCGGGATGCCTTCTGTTGAAGCTACGGTTGATCCCAAAAAGGTCCTCGTGATCGGAGGAGGGCCCGCGGGAATGAGCGCCGCCCGTTACCTCACCAAGCGAGGTCACCAGGTTACCCTGGTGGAGAAAGAGGCTCATCTCGGCGGACAATTTTCCCTGGCCTGGCAGGCACCGGCCAAGGAGTCCATGAGAGATTCCCTGAACGGCCTGGAAAGAGCCGTGCAACAGAGCGACGCATCGATATTTCTGAACAAGCCCGCGGATGCGTCCCTTGTTCGGGAACTTCAGCCCGATCTCCTCGTATGGGCGGTGGGAGCCGTTCAGAATATCCCTCAGATCCCAGGGCTCCAGAATCAGCATACGGTTACTTCTTTGGAATTTTTTCGTAACGAAAAGGATGTGTACGGACCGAGGGTCCTGGTTATCGGGGCGGGAAGAACCGGTCTCGAAATCGCGGAAAAGCTTGGCCGGGAGGGTTACGAAGTGGTTGCAACAAAGAGGACGGATCCTATTGGAAGCATGATGGAAATGATTACGCGAAAGCTTGCCATGATGAGAATCGGCCAGATGCCGAAAGTAACCCTTATGCCGCATACGACGGTCAAGGAGTTTCTTCCCGATACGGTTGACATAGATCAGGATGGTACGAGGATGTCCCTTGAACCCTTTCAGACGGTCATTCTGGCGTCAGGCATGGAACCGGGGCCGGGTCCTGATAAAGAGATACGGGGGAGTGTTCCCAAAATCGAGGTTATCGGGGACGCGAATGAAGTTCAGGACATCTTCTCGGCGGTTCAGGCCGGATACCAGCTTGCCAAGAATTATTGTTAAGGATTTCCTCTGTGATGATGCCTTTTCTTTCGCTCCGAATTTCTTCTCCAGGGTGGAGACCTTGCAAAGCAACAGCCGGACTGATCCTTTTGAAAAAGGCTGCACCGCCTTGGTGCATTATTTTTGAAGCATGATATCCGGATAGTAGGAGGAATCCCAGGGCATCGTCAGGTTTGAAGGATATGGAATCGCCTTCAAAAACTCTGCTTGGACGAGACAGGGAAGAAGACTTATGCACCGTGTAGAGGAACTGAAATCATTGAGAGCGGATGTCGAACTTCTGCAGGCTCGTATCGAGCGGCTCAACATTGGAATCTCGCACCTGGCGCAAGATTTCAATATGGTCGCTTTTAAGGCCGTGGTTGATCCACAGCCGTGTATCGGCTGCGGCTCGTGCGAAAAAGCCTGCCCTTTGAAGGCCATCTCGGTGAAAACCATTGCTTCCGTTGATCCTGAGCGGTGTATGGGCTGTGGGCGATGCGTGGAGGTATGCCCGAAAGGGGCTCTCTCACTGCGCTCGGAAACCATAGACCGTTTTCAGAATGATCATCGAATTGCAAGAAGACGGCCCGGGCCGAGAATAGGATTCATTCGAGTCTGCGGGTCATAAGGGTTCAGCCCTGAGGAGGCTTTGATCGACGAACAAACGGCCCGAAAATAAGGAGAGGTCTTCCGGAAAACGGATACCCAAATGTTTCCTGCCAAATAAAGACGGTTCATCCGTCTTTTGCATAAGGATATATTTGAAAGGGCAGGTACGAGAAATCGTGGCAATCTGATTGTGGCCTGAGAGTTGACTCCGTCATTCCGGACGAGCGACGCGAGGCACGGCAAGATCCGGAATCCAGGAAAACGGCATCATAACGTGAACTTATGAATCCCGTCTCGCGCCCCGTTTCACGGGACTTGGCCGGGATGACGAATTGCGACACAGTCACTTACGCCGGAATGACGAAAAAAAGCAAGAGAAAAAGAGCGGGAAGAAACCAGGACATTGCCCCTCTTTAAGAGCTATCCGAATACTAAGAGGTATCCAAATTCCGGATGAACCAGGAGAGGTCTTTTGAAGGACGGGACAGCAAATTCCGGGCAAGGGGATCAAGATAGACCCACAATACTCGTGGCCATTGATTTCTCCCATTGTTCCCTTCTGGCACTCAAGAAAGCCAAGTCATGGGCATCGGCCCATAATGGGAGAATCCTGGCGCTTCACGTGATCGATCAGGGTTTTATCAAGCTCTGCATTCAACAAAAGCTCGGCACAGGAAAAGAAATCAGAAATCAGCTATTTCGATATGCCAGGTCCAGGCTGTCCGAGCTCCTGCGAAAACAAGGCCTGAGCAAAGAAGACAGCGAGATGATCGTTTGCGAGGGATTTCCTTGTATCGAAATCAACAAGAAAGCCGTGGAATCCGGGGTGGAGATGATTGTCATGGGAAGCCAGGGGAATTCCGATGACATGAAAAAGATATTTTTTGGAAGCACCACCGAGAGAGTCCTGAGGTTTATCAAACGACCGGTACTCTGCGTGCCCCCGGAGTCGGATTACAAGCCATGAGCAAGAAATGCAAACATAAGTGTTCCGAGTTTCGTCCAACATGCCTTTTATGGGAGGCCCGCGGGCGTGGATTCGGCGGCCCGGAATCCGTCGCGAGGACCCAAGAGAGAGGAGTCCGGAGAAACGCAATACACAGCCGGGGATTTAAAGCATGCCCGGATACGGATGGAAGGAGTCTCTTATGAATGATGTTTCATTTTCGGATATTGCAGTCGTTTCGTGCGGGACTTTGAGCATGGAACTGAATCATTTAAAAAACGAGGGCTTTCTGGATACTACGCATCTGTTTTTTACCACGCCCGGCCTTCACGAGGATGTCCGTGAGCTGGAGAGCCAACTCATCCAACGGGTAGGCAAAGCCAAGGAAAAGGCGGACAAGGTTCTTGTGGTGTATGGGGGCAAATTCTGCTACGTGAACGCCGACGAACCCACACGAACCATGAAGACGATCATTGAAGAGCAAGGGCCGCGTGTCGCCAGAATCGAGGCCACCCATTGTATGGACATGATCGCCGCCGAGGCCGAGCGGGAAGCCATTGCCCAGGAAGTGGCCGGCGGGGAAAAGGTCTGGTGGATGACACCCGGCTGGATCAAGTTTCGTCATGATGTTTTCAAGGGATGGGACAGAGGCTTGGCCAATGAAAATTTCCCCCGTCACACCGGCGGAGCTATCGTCCTGGATGCTCTGGGATATGTCGACCGATATATGGCTGAACAACCGGAGGACTTCCTGGACTATTCCGACTGGATGGGAATCCCTATCCAGGGATACCCTGTCGGCCTTGATCGGTTCAAATCCCTCTTGGCGGAACAGGCAAAGGTACTTCAAGAGAGATGAATTATTCAGCCCTGGTTATGCCCAGGTCCGTTTGCTACAATCAGGATGTCGGCCAATCTCGCCTGGATGACGTTTTATAGCAAAGTTTACGCGCTCAAAAAGACGCTTATGAAGAAACAACCAGAATGCTTTTGCCCGGCCCCGGAACGATGGAGCAGACGCTTGGGTGTGACGCATTACTTCAATCTGCCTGTTTCACCGATTGACCGGCAAATTGCCTGATCGATTGGGAGAACATCCCACTTGTTCGAGGTCTTCTGATGCCCCTGCCAAAAAAATAAAGGAGTCATTTTGAGCAATGAACACCTACCTGGAATGTATCCCGTGCTTTTTCAAACAGGCGCTCTTCGCGGCCCGTGCGGCCACTGAAGACGAAACCAAGGTCAAACAGGTTTTGGACAGGGTGTCCGGATTGGTGCCTGAAATCGCATTGGATAGCCCGCCCCCTGAAACGGCGCGATTGATCTACGGCGCGGTACGGGATGTTACAGGCGTAGTGGATCCTTTCAAGGTTCACAAGAGAGAAAGTATCGAAAGAGCCCTTTCCCTTTATGAGGAATTGCAGTCGTTCGTCGAAGGTGCCGAAGATCGCTTATTGGCCGCGGTCAGAACGGCTATCTGTGGCAACGTGATAGATTTTGGTGCCAATCCGGACTTTGATCTCCGCGCCGAAATAAACGATGTCTTCGGCAAAGCACCGTCCATTGACCATTATGAATCTTTTAAGCGAAGCCTTGAACCGGCACGGACGGTACTCTACTTGGCGGACAACGCCGGAGAGACCGTTTTTGACAGGATACTCATAGAAACCATGGCCAAAGAGACCGTTTACGCCGTCCGAGATATCCCGATAATCAATGATGCAACCATGGAGGATGCCGAAAAAAGCCGTATCGGAGAGGTGGCTCGCATTATTTCTTCGGGGTGCGACTATCCGGGAACCATTCTGGAGAGATGTTCACAAGAATTTCTGGACATCTTTGAAAAAGCGGACCTCATCGTCAGTAAAGGGCAAGGGAATTTTGAGAGTCTCTCCGGCGTTCAGGCGCCGATATTCGTTCTCCTCAAGGTAAAATGTCCGGTTATTGCGCGGCATCTTGGTGCGGAGACAGGGGATTTGATCCTCAAGGATTGCCGATTGACGGCATGAGGATTAAATCCCCGCTCTCCTCCCCAACTCTTCGTGAGCGGCCATAGTATCATGATCCGTGAGAGGGACAAAATCCATGCCCACTTCCAGGCCTTCGTAGATTCGAGCCTCTGCATGGAAGCCGCAAAAAGCGGATCTTCATAGTGCAAATTCTTGCGACGCATCGATCCAAATAAAAAAAATCCTGAGGCGTTTTCACACCATTTCAATGGCCTTCACTTATTGATTCCACTTATCTACTCTGGAAGTATTAAAGGAATATTTGATTTTCATGAATTCTTTGTCTGAGGAAAGAAGAGAAAAGATTTAGGAATGTGCTGATGCGAGGTTTGCTGAAATCCTGGACTCAAACTCCCCGAAGCGCAGGAAGGGAGATGCTGAGACCGACGCCGCAGGTGATTCCTCGCCTCCCAAAGTACTCGGTCATGATCGCCTTGGCTCCGTCTCCGGTGCAGTGGCCGGGGGCAATCCGGTCCACACCCAGAGACTCCAAACGTTCGGAGATCGCCCGGACCGCCTGGGGCGAACTCCCCATAAGATGAAACCCCCCGATGAGCAAATAGATGCGATCCTGGAACCGCTCCGCGGCCCAGGCTGCGATTCTCTCCACGCCGGGATGGGCGCACCCGGTAATTACGACCAAACCCTCCACGGTACACAGCACGAGGGCTTGTTCTCGAATCCCGTTTCCCATTTTTTCCGTGATGTGAACGCCACGGAGGATTTCGGCGGAGGAGAGCGTGTTTTCGCATTTCACGTCCAACGATTCCACCCGTTTCCTAAACCATCCGGGAAAAGATGGAGGTGCATACACCGTGACACCTTTTCCTGCTTCCAGCACCTGTTGAAGCCCTCCGGTGTGATCGCCATGGCCGTGGGAAAGGACCACAGGCCCTACCCTCCGGATGTCCAGGCCCAACCCCTGCATGTTTCGAAGAAGCATCCGGCCATCGGCCCCCGTATCAAACAGGAGGCACACATCCGGCCACTCCACGAGGCAGGAGAATCCCCAGTCCGCTTCCAGCCCCCGCACCAAAGACACATTGTCGTATATCACATGCAGCTTCCCCACGGCTTCCGTCATAGTGCTTTCTCCTCGGGCCGAGCCTTTCTTACACCCGGTCTCAGGGCCCGGAAAGGCCCGGCACAAGGGTTCGTTCATCAGGATGAGGACTCTTTGGACTCGAGCTCTTCGATCCGCCGATTAATGGCGTCGAGCTCGGCGCGCATCGCTTCGGCATCCTGCCTCAAATATTCCGCCTCATCAGCAGGATTTATTGCGGCAGGCCCGCCGTAAGGGGCCCAGCCGGCGGGTCCGGCTCCCCACGGTCCATATGGGGGAACCCCGGCCCAGCCATAGCCCCGGCCGAACCCGAATCCGCCT
>CAYVUX010000078.1:0-2054 GCA_964455075.1 uncultured Desulfobacteraceae bacterium
TGAGCGTCATGCCGGCCTGTCCCGACGAAGACGGGGCCTGTCCCGTGCTGTCCGCGGGGACGTGATAAGCCTGCCCCGTACTTGATACGGGGGCATGTAGAAGTATTTGGACTCGCTGGATTCCGGCGCCTGTCCCCGATCCGGGATTCGCCGGAATGACGAAAAAAGGAAATCCGGACTTTTTACGAACGCATCAATCTTGACTTTGATGCCAGGGAAGCCTAGCGTTGAATCGGGCCGGAAACCGAAGGGATTATTTTCATGGAGTCGCTCAAGGATATTCTGAGTACGCTTTTCGACGAAGGACCTCTTCCATTCAGAATCGAGGACGCGGAGATCTGGAAGGTCTGGGAGGATGCGGTCGGGCCCGCCGTTGCGCAAAACGCCCGGCCTGACTGGATTCGAAACGGGGAGCTGCGGGTGGTTGTCTCCGACCCTATTTGGCTCCAGGAGCTTCAGTTCCTCGAAGCCGAGATCCGGGAGCGTTTGAATCAGAGTCTGAACCGGCGCGCCGTCAGGAAGCTGGTTTTCCGGAAGGGCTCTTTATAAAAGAACCACCCTGGCCGAGCAGAGGGGGGCCGAGCTCCAGGCCCGGCATTCCGGCCAGCACGCCTTCGATGAGGGTCAGCTTGGCCGCCGAGCGGATGTCGGGGTGGACCGTCCTGACGCGTTTCGGTTCCATGTTCATGCGCCTCATTCCGGTCATGACATCCGCCAACCGGACGGCCGGATAGATGAGCGCCACCCGGCCCTTCTCTCGCAGGAGAAGTCTTGCTGCATAGAGAACGTCGTTCAGGTCGGCAAGGATCTCGTGCCTGGCGACGGCCCTGCGCCTGTCGGGATTGATACGCCCGGATTTCGCTTTTCTGTACGGCGGGTTGCAGATGACCACGTCGGCAAAGGCGTCGGCGATTGGAAGGTCGCGGATGTCCCCCACCACCACATCAATGCGTTTTCCAAGCCGGTTTATTCGAGCGTTTCGATGTGCCTGGGAGGCGAGATCCTTTTGGATTTCCACCCCAATGATGCGTTCCGGATTCCGTAAGACAAGCAGGATCAAAGGAATGACCCCGCAGCCTGTGCCCAGGTCCACGATCACATCGCCGGGCTTGACCGTGACGAATTCGGACAAAAGAACGGCGTCCGACGAGAACCGGTAGCCGCCTTCGGATTGGATGACCTTGAGGCGGCCACCCATGAATAAGTCCAGGGATTCCCCGTTGCGCAGGGGGATCTCAGGGGGTGAGGATGATTTCATAGGGGTCGATCTTGTTGAATACCAGCCCGGTGGGGATTTTGGGATAGAAAAAGGTGGATTTCCTGGGCATCACCAGGCCATTACTCGCGATTTCCTTCACGTGGCTGATCTTCGTGGGATTAAGGAGAAACGCGACGTCGAATTCGCCCGACTGCACCCTCTCCACGGCCGTTTCCATGTTGCTCTCGTAATAGATCAGTTTTTCGTCGTCCAGATCCTCCCTGCTGAACCCGAGACCTTTCTGCAGAGCAAATCTGGACAGGACCAGCACGTCAAGCTTTTGAAGAGACGGATGAAGGTCGTCTCCCATTTCTTTTCGCGCCCCGGTCTTGAGCGTCAAGATATAGCACACTTCGGACCGGCCGGGGTACAGGGCGAAGACCGAATTCTCTTTCCCTTTCTCCGCAAGGCTGCTCCGAAGGGCTGAGCAGCCTTGATCGAGAGCCGAGCCGAACGGCATCTCCTCCACGATGAACCACTGCTTCATCGTTTCCAGAAAGCGGGCCTCGTCAAATCCCGGCACGCTGGTGATTACGCGATGTGTGGGCAGAATGGTCATCCCCTCATCACTCATGTTGGCCAGGTATATCATGACGAATTCATGGGACCGATTCTCCGGACGTCTTCCGTATCTGGCCCTCATCATATCCCGATAATTCCGGGTGGTTTCGTACCGATGATGACCGTCCGCGATGAAAATGGTCTTGTCTTTTAAGACATAGGCCACTTCCTTGAAGAGGAAAGGGTTTTCCAGGATCCACATCCGGTGCGTCTCACCGTCGCGAGACTCGAATTC
>CAYVUX010000078.1:2064-10669 GCA_964455075.1 uncultured Desulfobacteraceae bacterium
AGCTCCGGATCGACACCCTCGACGGCCCTTCGGCAGGCATTGATAGCGGGCATGTCCGGATCTTCGTACACTCCGAAGACCTGGCTGAACTGGGCCGAGGAGGCTCTCATCAGTTTGAGCCTGTCTTCTTTGTGGCGGGAAAAGGTCCTTTCATGAGGCAAAATCACGCCGGAACCTTCGTCTTCGATGCGTACAAGAGCGATAAAACCCCACCGCGTGCGCCGGGGAAGTCCTCTCCCCGGATCGTAGGTCAGCGAGGTGAGATACATGCTGGGCTTGGCCGTTCGCCGAAGGATATCCGCCGATTCCCATCTCCGGAATGTTTCAGCAGCCCGAGTATATCGGTTGTCCCAGTCCGAGTCCCCCGTCTTCTTTTTTGCCAGAATAAGCCGGATGACATTATACGGGTCTGTCTGGTAGTATTCATCCTGCTCTTGTTCGGAGATCACGTCGTAGGGAGGAGCTATCAGGTTTTCGAAATCCCGGCGAACATAGTAGTTGTACGTAAGACCCCTGAACGGTGCGATAATGGCCATATCGTGGAAAATCACCTCCATAAGTGTAATTTGAAACGCCTTACCCTTTGCATAATGGGCGGTTTTGTCAAGGGAATTCTCTTGCCGGACATCCCGGGGTTGGAGGAACTCCGGCGGGAAAATCCACACAACGTATTGAAATAAAAACAGGTATCAATTTTGGTTGGAAAGAGGAGTCCATGAAAGGCGTCCCTCCCCCTGCGTCCAACGCCTCTTATCCGAGCCCGCCGGCCGACCTGATCATTGAGCGCGGTACGGTATTGACCATGGTCAAGGACGAAGCTCCCATTGAGAACGGGTGTGTGTATATATCCGGAAACCGGATCGCGGAGATTTCACGGGGAAGAAGCGTCCCTGGGAAATCGGACCGATCGGCCGAGGTGATCGACGCCCGGCAGGGGATTGTCATGCCGGGTCTGGTGAATGCACACGTTCATTCGGCAATGACCTTGTTCCGGGGAATGGCCGACGACTTGCCGCTGAAGCAGTGGCTCTTCGACAAGATCTTTCCGGCGGAAGCCGAGCACCTCTCGCCGGAGACGGTTTACTGGGGGGCCCTCCTGGGTTTTCTGGAAATGATGATGTCGGGCACAACCTGCTTCGCCGAAGGGTACTTCTTTCAGGAAGGAACCTTTCGTGCAGCCCGCCTCGCCGGGCTCCGGGGTCTGATTGCACAGGGAGTAATTGATTTGCCGGCCCCCGATCTGGCCGATCCCCGGGAGAATCTCCATCATGCGAAGGAGTTTCTCGAAAGGTGGACGGGGACATCCGATCGTCTCGATCCGGGCATCTTCTGCCACAGCCTGGTCACCTGCTCGCGGCGTACCCTTGAGTCGGCCTGGGAGATATCCCGCGAATTCCAATTGCCCATGCAAATCCATCTCTCAGAAACGGCCGAGGAGGTCCGCGAGGTCATGGAAAATACGGGCAAGAGGCCCGTCCTTTATCTGGATGCCTTGGGGCTGATGAAACCCGGTCTGATAGCGGCCCACGCTGTCCACCTGGACGAGAAGGAAATGGTCTGCATGGGGGAGTGCGGTGCGGGGGCGGTTCACGTCCCGGAAAGCAACATGAAGCTGGCCTCCGGGGTGGCGCCGGTTGCCCGGATGCGCCAAAAGGGGATCCCCTTGGGATTGGGGACGGATGGGTGCAGTTCGAATAACAACCTGGACCTTTTCGAAGAAATGGATATGGCCGCCAAATTGAGCAAGGTGTTCAGCCGGGATCCCGTAGGATTGGACGCGAAGACCGTGCTGCGGATGGCCACGGTAGAAGGCGCGGCTGTATTGGGATTGGAAAGGGAAATCGGAACATTGGAGCCTGGAAAAAAGGCGGACATCATCGTCGTGGACTTGAACAAACCCCATCTCTGCCCTGTTTTTGATCCGTATTCATTGCTTGTGTATTCCGCTTCCGGCGCGGATGTGAAGGATGTGGTCGTGAACGGGGAAATCCTGCTGCGGGACCGCAAGCCCACGACCGTCGATCCAGGGGAGGTCATGGCAAAAGTGCGCGAGGCCGCGGAGAAGATCTCCCGTTGACCTCATAGGGCAAGTCCTTTGAAGACCGCCCCTTTTGAGCGTTTTTAAAAGGTCTCGAGGCGAGAGAAGCAACGCCCCGGAGATCGGACCGGGAGTTTGCCGGCGGCGGCTTTTCATGTCCGGATGGTCCCGAAGAAGTCCTTTTCCACCAATTCATCCAGAATGCGAAGGGCGTCCCCGCAGCCCCGGGCGTAACGCAGCCCGGGCAGGTCCTTCCAGGTTTCCAGACCCACGACCGGTTTTCCCGCCTTGAGGGCGAGGGCGATTTCGGAAAGGGTCCCGTAGCCGCCCGATACGGCCACCAGGACGTCTGAGGCGCGCACAACCAGCAGATTCCTGCCTTCGCCCAAGCCGGTTGGTACGGGGACCCGGATGTATTTATTGGCCGATTCCTTTTCGAGGCCGGGAAGCAACCCTATGGTTAAGGAGCCGGCCTGACAGCACCCTTTGGCGGCTGCCTCCATGACGCCGCCGAGCCCACCACATACCAGGGCCCATCCTCGTTCTCCAATCCCGCGGCCCAGGATTTGTGCCAGTCTGCAGGTGTCCTCGGTGCAGGCTCCCGCGCCGATGACACCGATGTAGGGAATACGCTTCATGAAATCTTCTCTCCGGGTTGACAATGCGCGGGTACGCTGCTATTTCCCTTGACTCGAACAAATGCACCAGGTAACGGTATAGTCTCTTCGTGATCAAGGCAAGGGATTTCCATAGAGACCTTTAACAAGAGAGGTCTTTGAAATGCCTCTATAAGGTCTTGCCCGGGGGTTGGATATTCCGGGAGATCGCTTAACAAAACGACTATGTCAGAAGCGGAATGATTGCAAATGCAGAAAAAAAGGAACAAGGGATTTATCCTGGCCATAGCGGGCGCCCTGGTGATTGTGGGTCTGTTGGCGTGGTTTTTTATCCTCATTTTTGAAGGCGAGAAACCCCGCATTGAAGTTTCGGAGATGCCCGAGTATCTGTCCGGCCGTCAAGAGATCGATGTGGTCGCCAGCGACAGGCAGAGGGGCGTCAAGCATCTTGAGGTGCTGCTGGAGCAAGGCGGCCGCCGCATTTCCCTCCTGGAGAAGAAATTTCCTTACAAGGGCCTCCTGAATGCAGAAGGCGTTCATAGGTATGAGGAGAGGCTGTCCATCGATCCAAATGAACTGGGTCTCGCCCAAGGACGGTTGGACCTCAGGATCCTCGTCAGGGATTACTCCAGGCGCCGTGGAGGAGACGGGAACCGTTCTCTCCTGGAACACAAAATGGTCGTTGACACCATTCCTCCAGCCATCCGTGCGGTGAGCCGCATGCACAACGTCAACCTCGGCGGTGCCTGCCTGGTGGTTTACCAGACCTCCTCGGACACCATGGAAAGCGGCGTCTTTGTGGACGATCATTTTTTTAAAGGGTTCCCTGCAGGAGGGACAGCCAAAGAGGGTCTTCATGTGTGTTATATCGGGCTTCCGTACTTCGCCGAAAAGGATCCCGAGATCTATCTGTGGGCACAGGACCGGGCTGAGAACCATTCAAGGGCGGGATTCTACTATCACGTCCGGAAGAAGCGTTTCCGTTCAGAGCGGATTGCCTTGACGGATCGGTTTTTCTCGCGGGTTCTCCCTTATTTTTCTATTCCTTCCGAGACAAAAAGCAGTCTGGAGAAGTTTCTGGTCGTGAATCGGCGGGTGAGAGAGGAGAATAATCGGACTCTTGCCGCCCTGAAGGATCGTTCGAATCCGGAGCAGCTCTGGCACGGGACTTGGCTCAGGCTCAAGAATGCGGCGTCCATGGCGAAATACGCGGATCATCGTACGTACTACTACAAAGGAAAAGAGGTCGATGAACAGGTTCACCTGGGGGTGGACCTGGCGTCCCTTGCCAACTCGGAGGTTCAGGCCGCCAATCGCGGACGTGTGACCTACGCGGGCTCGCTGGGCATCTACGGGCTCACGGTGGTTTTGGATCACGGACAGGGACTGGCGTCGGTATATGGGCATTTGAGCAGAATTGACGTGGAATTGGGCCAGGAGGTCATGAAAGGGCAGGTGATCGGCCTTACCGGCCAGACCGGTTTGGCGGGAGGGGATCACTTGCACTTCGGAATGATGGCCGGGGGTGTCTTTGTCAATCCAATTGAGTGGTGGGATCCTCACTGGATTCAGGACAACATCACCCGGAAACTGGCCATGATTCGCGAATAGGAAGCGCTTCTTTCGCCTCCCGGATAACAAGCCGGACATTCAGAGGTTTCGAGAGGAGCAGCTGCTCTCCTCATAGGACGAGATGGAAGTAAAACGGAAGTCGCGAAGAAGCCGTTGGAGCCTTTTTTCGGCGTTTTCGATTTGGGCGTGCAGTACGAGTCTTTTGATCAGTGGAAGCGGGATGCGGGGCGGGGCGGGGTCCATCTCGCGGGGATGAAGGTAAACGAGCGCCGGCCGTCCGTGATGATTCATGCGGTGAATGATTTTCCGGATGGCCGAATACGGGAAGAATCGAAGTCCCCATCCTCCTCCAACGGGGAGCGTAAGGATACAGGCCGAGGCGACCAGCGGAGGGAACTCCCACAGAGAGCCTTGGCCTGTCTTGATTCTGTGGGGAACCCGGGGATATCCCATGCTCCCGATAATCGGCAGGGGAGCCATGCTGGAGTCATAGGAGAATCCTTCTTGGCAAAGGATGTCAAGGGCCCAAAGGGAATCATCCCGGATCGACCATTCCGGAGCTCGATACCCTTTCGGGGGCAGGCCGGTGATCTCCAGGACGGCATCCCTTCCCCGCCTCAGATCCTGCCGGAACTCTTCAGCGGTCATGGTGTATACCCGCCTGTGTGCATAGCCGTGGCAGGCGATTTCATGGCCCTCTTCATGAATGGTCCGAATGAGTTCCGGATGTCTCTCGGCAATGAATCCGAGGACGAAGAATGTGGCCTTTGTTCGGCTTTCCGCCAGAACCTGGAGAATCCTTGTGGTGTTCCGTTCCACCCTGCTTTCGAGGCGACCCCAAGACTCCAGAGGAAGACGCTCCCGGATCCCGCAGATGTGGTACCAATCCTCCAGGTCCACGGTCAGGATGTTGGTGCCGGTCATGCTTTCCTCTCCCTGAGCCGTCTCTTCATGTCCCGATCATAAAGAAACGTGAGGGGCGTCATCAGCCTTCCCAACACAGGACATGGGTCCTCCCTGGAGATGATGTCGTACCTTGTGCCGTCCTTGAAGCGGAAGAATTCTTTGCGGATTGAGCGGCGGGACGGATTGTACAGGAAGTGCAACAGATCACCGGGCAGAAGCCATCTGCATCGTAATCCGGTTTGGTAACGGGTGACAGGAGCAAATTTTTCGCCGCTCGCAAGGCGGTACAGCAGGAAAGGGAAATTCACTCCCGCCTCCACAGCAAGGGAGAGGGATCCCCAAAAACGGGGATTGATCTCCATAAGCTTCGGGATGCCGTCCCTGGGATCCAGCTTGAACTCCACCATGGCGACTCCGAACCAGTTGAGAGCCTTTAGCAGGTGCTCCCCCATATCGCGTATATCGTCTCTCTTCACGCTTTCCCGAAGCGTGCTGGCTCCTCCGGTAACCGGATACTCCCGCAGACGCCTGTGAACGAAAGAAGCCCTGACCGATCCTCGCTCGTCAAACAGGAACGAGGCGCCGTATCCGAACCCCTCCCCGGGGATCATTTCCTGGATGAGAGGGTAGGGATGCCTCAGGTGCGCAGCCGGATATTGTTCCAGAAGCTCACGGGAATTGGATGGATAAGAGACTCCGGCTGCCCCTGATCCCTGCCTGGGCTTGATCACTACCGGGTAAGGGAGGCTCTCCTTGATCTCTCGGAGCTGCGAAAGCGTTTGGATCCTCCACGTCCTGGGCACGGGAATACCCAGCGACTCGGCCAACGCGAGAGTGCGGTCCTTGCTCCGGGCCGAGTTCAAGGGTTCGGGATGCACCACGGGGACAAAGGTGAACTGCGAGAAGTGATTCCGATGCTCGGAGAGAAGCGCCAGAGTTTCCTCCTCCATGGGCAGCAGCATCCTGTATTGATGAATCGTGAGTTCGTGTTCCAGGAATTCCAGGAATCGTGAGGGCTCGAGAACGGGAGACGGGTAGGCGACTCTGCGCCTGCAGTACCTCGAAAAGGCGGCTGTCGCCAGGCGCGTTGTTTCCCCGACAGCGACCGGGATTCCCTCTCTTCCAAGGCCGCGTACCGCGGCCAGAGATTTTCTCCAGTGCCCGTCTGTGATGAAAACGCCTCGTTTCATGCACTCTTACATAGAACAAGCCGGGGGATGTTTCAATACCCCGGGAGGCTGGGGGAAAACCCGTGCAGGGGGAGGGGAAGCGTACCCTAATGCGATTTTCATCCACGGTCGGGGCTATGGATTGTGGCCACAGCCTGGCTTCACTCAAAACCCTTCCCGATCCAATAAATCCCCGGCATGGCGTATGGTTGTGGTCGTGCCGCATATTGGTTTTACAAAACCCATGTGTCGGATCCTCGCCGGACGGAGGAAGAATCCGAGTCAAAGCTCCGCATTGCCCTGTAGGGGCGGATCGACGGCACACTGGATGAATAGCAAGGTGATGCGAACATTTTCCCCTCCGCCTGCCAGGCGGAGGAGGCATTTTCCGGGGGTGTCCAATATGCAACATGCGGTATTCCCGAAGGGTTTGAGGGAGGGCTCCATCCGTAATAGCAATCCGGGACCAGCCTTTTCACCTTGAAGAAACCGGGGCGCTCTGCTAAATAGTGCCCATCCAGGAATTATTTTTGGGCACTTGCTAGTTTCCATCCAGAAACGCCGTCTTTTTTTACAGAGCACGGGATCACAATGCAATTTGAGTGAGAGCGTCCGGGCCTCATTTCTCGCGGGGCATGAAATATCGACCACCTGTTATAAGGTTTCTGCGATCCCGGGAAACCGGCTGCAGGCGAATAGGTTTCCATGGAATTTGAACATAAAAGAGTGCTGATCACAGGAGGAACAAGGGGTCTGGGGAAGGCCATGGCCCTGGCCTTCGCCCGGCAAGGGGCGCGTGTGGCCGTGACATACTCGGGTGACGAAAAGAGTGCAGAGCATGCTGCGCGGGAGCTGGAAGGGAGGGGGGCGGAGTCCCTCGTCCTGAAGGCCGACGTGGCACTCAAGGCCGAGGTGTCCCGGATGATAGGCGAGGTCCAGACTCGATTCGGGAATGTGGACATCCTGGTCAACAACGCGGGGATCACCAGGGACAAAATGCTCCTTTTTCTGGGCGAAGAAGAGTGGGACAGGGTGATCGAGGTGAATCTCAAAGGGGTGTACCTCTGTTCGCGGGCCGTGTTAAGAGGTATGATCAGCAGAAGAAACGGCCGAATCATCAATGTGACCTCCCCCAGTGCGCTCACGGGCCGTGCGGGTCAGACGAATTATTCCGCGTCCAAGGGAGGTGTCATCTCTTTTACCAAGTCGTTGTCCAAGGAGGTGGCCAGGTTGGGAATAACCGTAAACGCCGTTTGTCCCGGCGTAATCTCGACTCCCATGACCGATAAACTCGACAACAAGACCAGGGACCGGTTTTTGGAAATGATTCCGGCGGGGAGGCTTGGAACACCGGAAGAGGTAGCCGAAGCCGTGCTCTTTCTGGCGTCCGACGGGGCCTCGTACGTGACCGGTCACGTACTGACCGTGGATGGAGGTCTTGCCTGAGGGCCAATGCCGGGTCCCCTTCCGGCAGGATTTCACAACCTTGGAGAATCTCCGCGCCGGTTCCTGTTTTGTCTTCGCGCCCGAGGGACGGAATGGAAGACACGGCCGGACAGGAGTTTTGTCTCCGGAAGGGGACCGCCCGAGAGGAGCCGGCCCAGAACACTCCAGGACTTTCGGGGCACAGGCGTGTCGGCCTGGAGGCGCCGGCACCCTTACATGAACCGGGTGTGGGAGCGCACAGATCATTGAGGGGAGAAGCAATGAGGTGGACCGAGACGGAGGACATCGTCCGTTTCAATGAGGTGGATCAACTCGGGGTCGCGTGGTATGGTCACTACATGGCCTGGTTCGAGGTCGGACGTATGGCGCTTTTGTCCCGATTCGACCTGCTGCCCGCCCGGCTTTTGGAGATGGGGTATTTGGCTCCGGTAGTCAGGCTCCACTGCGAATTCAAGCACCCCGCGGAATGCGGAGACAGGCTTATCATCCGGGCTACCGTAGTCAAACCGGAGATTGCCGCTTTGACCTTCAAATTCGAGGTCTTGCTCAAGGAGAACAGGAAGCTGCTTGCCCGTGGCGAAACCCTGCAGGTTCTTCTCACCACGGACAGGAAGATGATCTACCGGTTGGAGGGGGAACTCCGATACCGCATCGAAGAGATGGTGTCCTATTGCCTGGGGGAAGAGAAAGAAGAGGATTGACCGAAAGGAGATCATCGAGGCGGGTGGTGATCACCGGCATGGGGGTTATTACCGCCATCGGCGATTCGGTTCGATCTTTCTCGAGGGCCATTTTCAACGGGCGCTGCGGGATCGGCCCGGTTTCGCTTTTTGCCACGGAGGGTTACCCGTCCCGTT
>CAYVUX010000079.1:0-10666 GCA_964455075.1 uncultured Desulfobacteraceae bacterium
TCCTGAACACCGCCAAGTATGCGAGGCGGTAAAGGGCTTCGACATAAAACGGCACAGGCTTGAAATCCATCTTGAGGGTGGCCCTCCTTTGGCCTATCTTGAGGGCAAGCCCAAATACCAGTTTCTTGAACCACGTGGCATCCGACATCCTGATATATACCGCGGACATATACTTTTCCCAGATCCGGGGAACCGCATAGCCCAACGTGGGCGAAATTTCTTTCATGTTGTCCGTCACGGTGTCCGGGCTTTCAATGAAATTCACCGTGTAGCCGTTCGTGATGTGAACGAACACCGAGAAAAGCCGCTCGAAAATGTGACACAATGGAAGAAATGACATGACCTCGTCGTCGTCGTAGACCGGATCTTCCTTCGTGATGGCTCGGCCCATCCAGGTGACATTGCGATGGGTGAGCATCGCCCCTTTCGGTGGACCGGTAGTCCCCGAAGTATAGATCAGTACCGAGACGTCCTCCGGCGTTACCTCTGCCATGCTCTTTTCGAAAAGTTCCGGTTCGCGTTCCGCAACCTCACGGCCGTAGTCCAGAAGATCATCGTAAGTCATCACCATGGGATCTTCGAAATGTCGCAGTCCTTCCAAGTCCCACACAATGACTTTCTCCAATGACGGCGCGTTTTCCCTGAAATTGAGCCACTTGTCCAGCTGTTCCTCGTTTTCCACAAAGAAGAACCGTGACTGTGAATCCTGCACCACATACTCGACCTGTGGCCATGCATTGGTGGAATACACCCCCACGGAGATCCCCCCCACGCACTGCACACCCAGGTCTATGATGACCCATTCCGGACAATTGTCTCCAATGATAGAAACGCAGTCCCCCTTTTTGAGCCCCATGGAGAGGAGGGCGGAGCCCACATATTTCGCGTGGCGGTAATATTCATTCCAGGAAATGTCATGCCAGAGCCCATGCTCCTTCTTGCGCATGGCCACCCGGTCGCCGTACTTCTCCACGGTTCCTTTAAATATTTGCGGTACCACGTCGCTCGTCATCGTCTTCTATCTCCATCGCTTCTTCCTTTTCCAGCGCTGGTAGCCTTTCACGGACTCCTCGGCTCTCATTCCCATATAGAACTCCTGGACGTCCTGATCATTCATCAAGTCGGAAGACTTGCCTTTCATGACAAATCGTCCGTTCTCCAGGATCAGGCCGGTATCGGATATGGAAAGAGCCATCCGCGCGTTCTGCTCCACCAGCAGGATGGTGACACCTTTCTCGTTGATAGTGCGGATGATGTCAAAAATCTCCTTGACCAGAATGGGCGAGAGCCCGAGGGAAGGTTCGTCGAGGAGAAGGAGTTTGGGCCGGTTCATGAGCGCCCGGGCGATGGCCAACATCTGCTGCTCCCCCCCGGAAAGGGTTCCGGCCCACTGGCTCTCCCTCTCTCGCAGCACCGGGAAATATCCGTAGATTTGCTGGAAATCCTTCCTTACGCCCTCTTTGTCTCTGCGGATATATGCTCCCATGAGAAGGTTCTCGCGAACACTCAATTCCTCAAAGACCTCTCTTCCTTCGGGCACATACGAAAGCCCCATTCGCACAATCACCTCGGGATCCTTCCGGTCGATACGTTTGCCCAAAAATTCGATGGTGCCCTTATCCGGCTGATCGTCGAGAAGCCCCATGACCGTCTTCAGAATCGTGGACTTGCCCGCCCCGTTATTGCCGAGGACGGCCGTAATGCTCCCTTCTTCCACGGCCAGGGAAACCCCGCGAAGCGCATAAATCAGCCTATAGAAGGTTTCGATATTCTTGATCTCAAGCAATGTCCCCAATTTTTTCGTCCTCTCCCAGATAGGCTTTCAGAACCTCAGGATGTTTCTGAACGTCAGAGGGCGGCCCCTCTGTGATGGGTTCTCCAAAATTTATGGCCAGGATGCGATCCGAGATGTCCATCACCATCCTCATATCGTGCTCAATCAAGAGAATCGTGACCCCGAGCTCATCCTGTATGTCCTTGATCCAGAAAATAAGGTCCTGCTTCTCCTCCGAGTTCATCCCTGCAGACGGCTCGTCGAGAAGCAGGACTTCCGGTTCCAGGGCCAGAGCCCTTCCCAACTCTATCAGCTTCTGCGTTCCATAAGGGAGTCCCCCGACAAATTGATTCCGCGCAACCTGCAGGTCCAGGAGGTCGATGATCTCTTCCACCCGTCGGCGATGATGAACTTCGTCGAGGGCCGCCTTGGATTTCCTCCGGAAAAAAGTCGCACCGCTCCACACTCCGGTCTTCATATGGATATGGCGACCGAGCATCAGGTTCTCCATCGTCGTCATGTTGTTGAACAGTTCGATGTTTTGGAAGGTCCGGGCAATCCCCTTCTTCGCGATTAGGTAAGGATTCAGGCCGACGATGTCCTCCCCTTTGAAAAAAATCGCGCCTTCCTGCGGTTTGTAGAGACCGCTGATGCAGTTGAATATGGTGGTCTTTCCGGCCCCGTTCGGGCCGATGATGCTGAAGACGCTGTTGGGCTCAACCACAAAACTCACCCGGTCGACGGCTTTCAGACCTCCGAAACTGATGCTCACATGATCCACGGAAAAGAACGGTTCACTCATTTTTTTTGCAGCTCACCTTTCCCGACTCATTTTTCGCCCTGAAACGGGACCCGGCAAGGCAGGAGACACGGGGCCCTGCGCGAAAGGAGGGTTCCAGGGCATTTCATTTTCCGATTCATTTATACCTTTCTCACGTAGTGTCTCGCGAAAAGGCCGCTGGGCTTAAAACACAACACCAACACGATGATTCCAAACGCGACAATGGACTTGAATTCTACGGACACATAAGCCCCAAAGAGATTCTCGATGATCCCCAGCATGTACCCCCCCAGTGCGGCGCCCACCAGTGTGGTCATCCCTCCGAGTACGGCCGAAGCAAACCCTTTCAGAAGAGGATCCATCATCAAATTCGGATCCAGCGTGGCTATCGGGGCGAGAAGCATGCCCGCCACCCCTCCGATGACGGAGCTCATGGCCCAGGTGATGGAGAGAATCCGGTTGGTTCGGATCCCGTTGATGCGCGCAGCCATCGCATTCTGCTGGGTCGCCTTCATGGCGATTCCGACCTTTGTATATCTGAAAAAGAGAAAGAGCAGAAACATCAGCACCACCGTGATGACGAGTGTTGCAATGTTGAGTTGGCTTACGACCGCCGGTCCCAGTTGGATGACATCGAAATCAGAAACCGGGAATGGAAAATTCCTCTGCTCCGCGCCCCATTTCCAGCTCGCAAGACCATAAAGTACCATCTCGAAGCCCAGAGTGATCAGGATCAGACTCAGGATATTGGGCTCCTTGGCCCTCCGCAGAAAGACGAATTCCAGGAATATACCCAATAGGGCCGCGAACAAGAGCGCCCCCGCAAAGGAGACCGCATAGGAGTGACCGTAGGTGACGAGTAGTGCGTATGCCACAAAGGTGGAGATCATCGCCATCTCACCCTGTCCGAAATTCGGGACTTCCGAAGTCTTGTATATAATCACCATGGCGAGGGCGATGAGGGCATAGAGGCTTCCGAAAGACAGTCCGCTGATCAAGAGTTGGAAAAACATATGCGAACCTCAATTTGAAGATTCTTCAAGTTCTGCAGCTTTTTCCCCGGCATCCGGGCCCCCCGGGCTCAAAACCTTTGCGCATGCAATCTTCATCCGTACTTGACAAAAATCTGCCCGCTTGCCGCTACACCAATGCAAGAAAACCATGGATGCTCCCCGTCACGGGAATGCCGGGAGCGGGCAGTTTAAAACGGCCATGTCTTCCAGTAAATCTTCGTCCTTATCCAGAACCCGTAAAGGCCCAGCGGTTCAAAAACCACAACGAGAATGATAATGAGGCCGAATACAATGCTCGCAATGTTGGCAAGACCGGCAAGATTCATCCACTCACGGGAAAAAGCAATCAGAGCCTCACCGAAGTAAGGAAGTTCCTGGATCTTGTCAAGCACCAGCATGAGCCAAGTCATGACTACCCCCCCCATGATGGAGCCGAATATGGAACCCAAGCCTCCGACAATCACAAAGGCCAGAAAATAGATGGAAAGAATGAAGTTGAAAGAGCTCGGACTGATGAATCCAAGCAAAAACGCCATCAAGCCACCTGCGATTCCCGTGAAGAAGGCGCTGACGGCAAAGGCCAGGGTCTTGTAGAGGGTCAGGTTCACCCCCATGGTTTCTGCGGCGATATCGCTGTCCCGGATTGCGATAAAGGCCCTTCCCACCCGCGTCTTCATGAGGTTGCGGGCGCACCAGACCACCAGGACCGCAATGGTCACAATCAGGTAATAAAGCTCCCGGTCTGTGTCCAGCACGTACGGTCCGAGGGTGAGCGGCGGCACTTCAAGCCCCATCCGTCCCCCGAATATCTGCCATCTTCCGATGACTTGCGTGATGGCCATCCCGAAGCCCAGCGTCGCGATGGCAAGGTAGGGACCCTCCAGCCTGAGGGCGGGCAGTCCCAGCAGGAACCCGAAGAAAGCCGCAACAAAAGCCGCCGTCAGGATGGCCACCGGAAACGGCAGGTGCAGCACGGTCATACAGAGAACGGTGAAGTAAGCCCCAATGGCAAAGAATCCTGCATGGCCGAGAGAGATCTGGCCCGTGTACCCCACAAGGATGTTGAGTCCCACCGTAACGATGACGTTGATGGCCATGTAGTTGACCATGTAAATATGATAATTCGGAGATACGAGAGGAAACGCGATGAGGGCAAGAATCAGCAGAATAAACCAGAACCACAGGATCTTACTGTCCAGCAGTTGAATGTCTTCGTAATAGTCCCTCTTCATATCCATGGGCAGTTATTCCTCCTGCTCCGGCCAAGAGAAGGGAGAAGCACCCGCCGTTTCCGGCATGGAAACGTCTAAGGTCCAAAACCCCGCATCGCGGGCGCCCCTTCATCCGCACACAAGATGGGTATTCACTTTCTACCGAATCGATCCACCAGCTTCTTATAATAAATTTCCGTTTCCTCCAACAGAGGGGACTTTTTCCCCATCATGTTCAGCTTCATGATCTTGTAATTGATTCTCTTCATCTGACGGTACTTTTCTCTGCCCTCTGGCATGCCCTCCAACATGTCTTCCATGCTCTTGATTTCCCTTTTGAGCTCCAATTCAGGAGGAATACAGCCCGCATTCTTCAAAATCTTGTAGGCCAATCGAAGATCTTCCGGGATCCGGCTATCGTCTTCCATGACGAGGGGCCTTCCACACCCGGGCAAGTGATCGAATTCCCCTTTCTGCTGGGCTTCCTTAATTTTTTGCTCGACGATTTTCCGGAAAGCGTCCATGCCCTTCACGAATTCCGTGGATTCTATTCAAAAATGGCCATTCTCCGCGGTCCGGATGTCGATCAGAAGGGCATTCCCTCAAGGTCCCCCCGCGGAACCGTCTCCGCACTGCGCAACATCCCGCCCCGCCTCCGGGAATGGCTCAAGGGCATTCAATGCCGGTTTTCGGCCCCCCGCACGGGGCCCCTGCATTCCGGGAAAGCTCCGCATTGGGAAGATGTTCCCTGTGCAGAGGCCTTCCGGTTTCTCCTCGATCATGCGCCGGGTCGCATTCGTGGGGACGCCGGGCCGACCGAGAATTGGCTCATTTTGCGGCCTTGCCAGACCTTCAACCGAAAGCGACGAAAAACGGAGGGCGTCTTCCTTCATATATGATCCGCATTCTCTTTTCAACCCCATTCAGTGAAATGATATGCGGGAAATCACCCGGGGGCTCTGCTTTTCACCGTGACGCGGTCAAACGCTCTTGACAAGAGGGAAGCCTTTCGATATTCCCCACCTGGAAACCGGATTACGGATCATCTCCCAATCCGGAATGATCCCGACTGCCGGATTTTCACCCATGATCAACGAACTCGACAAAAACATTATCCGTCTCATCCAGGGGGACCTGCCGGTCAACAAAAGACCATTCGCCGCCCCGGCTTCGCAGATAGGCATTACAGAGGCGGAATTCATAGAACGGGTCTCCGCGCTCAAACGACGCGGCATCATCCGCCGGTTCGGCGCCACCTTGCGGCATCAAGAAGCGGGATTTCGCTCGAACGCCATGGTCGCCTGGCAGGTGCCCGACGCCCGCATCGAAGAAGTAGGAAAACGACTGGCCCGGTTTCGGGAGGTCACCCATTGTTATCACCGCAGGACCTCCCAGGGGTGGCCCTACAATCTCTACACCATGATCCATGGAAACAGCAAAGAGCAGTGCAAGAAGATCGCCGCCAGGATGTCCGAGGCCGTAGGAACCGAGCAATATTCTCTCCTTTTCAGTGAAAAGGAATTCAAGAAAACGAGCATGCAATACTTCTGAGCCGCATCCGGAGACGGTTTTCGGGAGCGGCGCCGGAGATCAAGGAGCGTTCAGCAATGAGGGAAAAATCGAGCACGCTTTTTCGCAAGGCGAGGACGATCATCCCAGGGGGTGTGAACAGCCCGGTTCGGGCGGGGAAAGTGGTCGGGATGGACCCTCCGTTTATCACCCGGGCGAGGGGCTGCCGAATATGGGATGCCGATGACAATGAATACGTTGACTACGTGGGGTCCTGGGGCCCCATGATTCTTGGCCATGCCCACCCGGAAATCCTGGACGCCCTGAGGGTCCGGCTGGAATCGGGCACGAGCTTCGGGGCCCCGACCGAGCTGGAGATCCACCTCGCCGAGACCATCGTGGAAATGGTACCCTCCATTGAGATGGTTCGCATGGTGAATTCCGGCACGGAGGCCACCATGAGCGCCATCCGTCTTGCAAGAGCCGTCACGGGCAGAGACAAACTCGTCAAATTTGACGGCTGCTACCACGGTCATGCAGACAGCCTGCTGGTTTCGGCCGGTTCGGGCGTCGCCACTCTGGGGATTCCGGGAAGTCCCGGCGTTCCGGCGGACCTGGCCGAGAAGACGCTCTCTCTCCCATACAACGATCCGGGCGCGGTACGGGATGCCTTTGAGAGATACGGTCCGGACATCGCCGCGCTCATTGTGGAACCGGTGGCCGGAAATATGGGGGTGGTGGCCCCCGAACCGGGCTTTCTCGAACGGCTTCGGGAAGTGACCGCGGAATATGGAAGCCTTCTGATTTTTGACGAAGTAATGACCGGCTTTCGCGTGGCCCCCGGAGGAGCGCAGGAACGATTCGGGATCATGCCGGACCTCACATGCCTGGGCAAAGTAATCGGAGGCGGGATGCCTGTGGGCGCCTACGGGGGGAAGAGAACCATCATGGAAAGAGTGGCTCCCGAGGGTGACGTTTACCAGGCCGGGACCCTCTCCGGGAATCCCCTGGCCATGGCCGCCGGACTCACGACCCTGCGGATTCTGAAGGAAGGCTCTGTTTACGAGGAGTTGGAAAGGCTTTCCTCAATCTTGTTTGACGGCCTCAAGAATGCAGCCCGGGAGGCGGGAGTGGAAATTGCCGTGAACCGCATCGGGTCCATGGGTTCCATCTTTTTCACGGCAGAGCCGGTGAAGGATTTTGTAACGGCCAAGGCCTCCGACCAGGAAATGTTCAAAAAATACTACCCGGCCATGCTGGAAATGGGTATTTATTTGGCGCCATCTCCCTTTGAGGCGCTGTTCGTCTCTTCGGCCCACGACCGTGAGGTCATTGATCGGACCGTGGAGTGTGCCCGCAAGGCTTTGGAGTCCTTGTAGGGGGATCCGGGCTCTTTGATAGGCTTACGTACCGGAAGACATGGATAATATTTACGAAAATACGCATCACTCCTTGAGAAATACCTGAAGGGGGCGCCTGTGTATTTTGCCCGGGTAGAGCATTGGAAGAAGACTCGCGGAACAAATCAATTGACTTTGAAGGGGAGACTATGGTAGGGGGATTTTGTTTTTTTATTGGATCTAGGGCCACTTACGCACAGACGTATGGATGAAGACCTCAAGAGAACCATAAAGGCGCTGGGGTTCATCAGCACCATAGGCATCGCCATGGCCCTGTCCATCGGGCTGGGAGCCTTTATCGGGCATTACCTCGACAACACGTTTGGTACCCAGCCCTGGCTCTTTTTTGTATTTTTGGCCCTGGGCATTGCCGCCGCCTTCCGGAACCTTTTTATTCTTTATAAGAAGGCCAAGGATCTTTAGATGGAATGGGACAAACTGGCAAGACAAATCAGGATGTATAATTGGATCACCCTTGCTGTGCTGGGCTGCGCCAGTTTCTTCTTTATGAACGCCGGCTTTACGCTGGGCGTACTCCTGGGCGGGCTGCTGATCATAGCCAATTTTAATGTACTCCAATACACGGTGCGCAATTGCTTCGCCCCAAGCGGGGTCATGCGAGCCGGCAAGATCTCTCTCGTGGCGAATTTTTATTTTAGGCTTGCCATCATGGGAATAATTATATATATCGTGATCACCACCGGCTGGGTGAACCCCGTCGGACTGGTATTGGGCCTATCCATTGTGGTCATAAGCATCATTCATGTTGGAATTCGTGCCGCATGGAAACTATCATCCGGGGAGGCTTTATAGACCATGGAACATCCGATTTTCTTGATTGACAAATTCTTGGCCGCTATAGGCCTGGAGCATTTCGCCTACGCATACAGCCACGTAACGCATACGTGGCTGGTCATGGCCATCCTCATCATAAGCGCGGCTCTTCTTGTAAGGGGCGTTCAGCTCCTGCCGAAAAAGGGGCAGAATTTCTTTGAGGTCATGGTCAGCGGGTTGGAGAATTTCATGGTGGAAATCACCGGCCCGGAAGGTCGCTTCTTTTTTCCGTTTATTGCCACCCTTTTTATCTTTATCCTGGTGGGGAATCTCCTGGGTCTTGTGCCGGGGTTCAACTCTCCTACCGCGAACCTCAATACCACCCTCTCGATGGCCCTGTGCACATTCATCTACACCCACATTATCGGGATCAAGTTTCACGGCACAAAGTACATCAAGCACTTTTTGGGTCCTGTATGGTGGCTTGCCCCCCTCATGTTCCCCATTGAGGTCATCGGCCATCTTGCCAGGATCATGTCCCTGAGTGTCCGGCTCTTCGGCAACATCTTCGGCAAAGAGATGGTCCTCACCATCCTTTTCAGCCTCGCAGGACTTTACCTTGCACCCCTTCCCATTTTGTTCCTGGGTCTGCTGGTGAGCTTCATCCAGGCCCTCGTGTTCATGCTCCTTTCCATCATGTACTTTGTGGGAGCCATGGAAGAGGCCCACTGATTCAAACGCAAAATACGGGGGGCCGCCGGGGCCCGCACCGATTCGACTTTTTTGAGAAATTCCTTTTTGGAAGAAGGCCAAATCTAACCATTTGAAAGGAGGAGGAAATGTCCAAGAAAACACTTGTTGGGGTCCTGACGGCGATACTCGTTCTGGGGGCGGCGTCCATGGCGCTCGCCCAGGACGACAGCGCGGTAAAGGCCGCGGGTCTCTGGGTCTTTTTCGGAATCGCCCTCGCCTGCGGAGGCGGAATCGGCCTCGCAGCGCTCGGGACCGGTATCGGAATGGGCAACGCCATTAACGGCGCGCTTCAGGGAACGGCTCGAAACCCCGAGGCGGGCGGAAAGATCATGACCACCATGATCATCGGCCTGGCCCTGATCGAGTCCCTTTGTATTTACGCCTTGGTGATCTGCTTCATCCTGGTCTTCAAGATTCCGGATATGGGCGCATTGTTCACCAAAATCCTGGAAGCCTTGTAAGAAATGTCGATGAACCTCTAAACCAAAGAGGGTCTCATAGAGGCCCTCTTTTTTCCTGCGTCCATGTGCATAATTTCACAATTGGTGATTTTTCTTCTTCGGCAAAGGCATCTTTCCTGTTCGGCGTTCCCTTTTCATTCAGCACGGGTGCATCTTTCCGAAGTGCCGGTGACAACTGCAGGAAACGATTCCGTGATTTTCATTACATATCGCCCTTTATCCCAACACGGTTATGAGCAAGGAATCCAAGATCCCGGACCCCACGATTGAGCGACTTGCCCTCTATTCCAGACCCCTTGAGGCCCTGGTGGAAAACGGCACCCCGGTCATTTCATCAGGAAAGCTCGCCAAAATGTGCGGGGTAAATCCGGCTCAGGTGAGAAAAGACCTGGCCTATTTCGGGGAATTCGGGGTACGCGGCGTCGGGTACGACGTCAGGGACCTTTTGAAGCAAATCAAGAGAATTCTCGTTTCGGACCGGGAATGGCGACTGTGCATCGTGGGCATGGGAAATCTCGGAACCGCCCTCGTAGAAAATGAAAACTTCAGGAAGAGGGGGTACCGGTTTGTCGCTGCCTTCGATTCCGACTCCCGGAAGATCGGCAAAAGGCTATCGTGCGGATTGACCATTCTGCCGACCGCGGACATCCCCGAAAAGGTTCGATCCCTGCACGTTGAGGTGGGAGTGATCGCCACCCCATCCTCGCAGGCACAGCGTGTCGCAGACATGCTCATGGACGCGGGAATCCGGACATTGCTCAACTTTGCGCCCATTCAGGTCAGGGCTCCCGAATGCTGTGCAGTGGAGAACGTTGACTTTAGCGTGAGTCTTGAAAATCTCGCCTATCACCTTGCCAAGGTTCTCTAGTTTCCATCCATAAATGGCCATTTTTCTGGTTCTTCCGGAAAATGGATGCCTGACGGTTGCCAAAGAAAAATCGTTCCCCTGGTTTTCGCGTCCTTATATCTTTGAAAAGGAATGAGAAATCG
>CAYVUX010000080.1:0-10644 GCA_964455075.1 uncultured Desulfobacteraceae bacterium
TTCGCGGCTCGCGCCGCTCCTACAGAAGCGGCTTTAATGTCTCATTGAAATCCCGTCCTTTGGGTGTGGTGGAGCAGGGTCGGCCGAGCCTGTCCCGAATGGGCTTGGCCCAAAGGCCGACAAGAAGCGCTGTAAAAAAGTAGATCTGTAATGACGATTTGGGGTTACATTCCGGCGAAAGAGACTGTGTCGTCATTCGTCATCCCGGACAAGCCCTGTGGAACAGGGCGTGATCCGGGATCCAGAAGTTCACGAAAAGATGGCATTTTCCTGGATCCCGGATCTCCCTTGCTTCGCTTCGGTCGTCCGGAATGACATCGAATAAATCAGGATTGACCTAAGCAAAAGGAATAATAACTATGCATTGCGGCACATCTTCAAAACTGCGGGCCACCACGGTCCTCGCCGTGCGGAAGAACGGAAAGTCGGTCCTGGCGGCGGACGGCCAGGTCACATTGGGCGAAACCATCATGAAGCACAAGGCCACCAAGGTGCGTTACATGTACGATGGAAAGGTGCTGGTGGGCTTTGCGGGAACAGCGGCCGATGCCTTCAACCTCTTCGAACGGCTTGAGGGAAAGATCGAGGAATACAGCGGGAGCCTCACGCGCGCCGCGGTGGAACTCGCCAAGGACTGGAGAACGGACAAGATCCTGAGACGGCTGGAGGCCCTGCTTCTGGCCATGGACAACGAGAACATCCTGATCATCTCGGGAACCGGCGACGTGATCGAACCCGACGAGGCCGTTGCGGCGATCGGCTCGGGCGGGCCGTACGCCCTTTCCGCGGCGCGCGCCCTGGTGGAACACTCGGCCCTGGACGCAGCCGCAATCGCCCGCGAGGCCATGAAGATCGCCGCCTCCATTTGTCTCTACACCAATGAGCACGTGGTGCTCCACGAACTCGATGAGGACTCCGACTGATCGCGTGCGGAGCGTCCGTGAAAGCAGCCCTTTCGGGATGAGGTAATTATGAGAAGCTACGAAGTGGAAGAATCTCCGTTTATGAAAGTCCTGACCCCCAAGGAGATCGTCTGCGAACTGGACAAGTACATCATCGGGCAGGACCAGGCAAAACGGTCGGTGGCCATTGCGCTCAGAAACCGGTGGAGGCGCCAGCAGGTGCCGCCGGATCTTCGGGATGAAATCGCTCCCAAGAATATCATCATGATCGGACCCACCGGGGTGGGAAAGACCGAGATCGCGCGGCGGCTGGCCCGTCTTGCAAACTCGCCGTTCCTGAAAGTGGAGGCCACCAAGTTCACGGAGGTGGGCTACGTGGGCCGGGACGTGGAGTCCATGATCCGCGATCTGAGCGAGCTCGCGGTGAACATGACCAAGCAGGAGGAGGAGAAGAGGGTTCGGGCCAAGGCCTCGGAGCTCGCCGAGGAAAGGCTTCTTGATCTCCTTCTGCCCAAACGCAAAGAGGAGTCCCGTGAGGAGGAGGGGGAAAAGGAAAAGGGCCTGGAACTGGTGAAGGTGGAGAAGACCGAAGGGATCTCCACGCGGGAGAAGCTGCGGAGGCTTCTGAGGGCCGGGAAGCTCGACGAGCGTTACGTGGAGCTGGAAGTCACCAACACGAGCGTCCCCATGGTGGAGGTCTTCTCCAATGCGGGGCTCGAGGAAATGGAGTTCAACGTCAAGGAGATGTTCGGGAATCTCTTTCCGGCCAAGAAGAAGAAACGGCGCGTGAAGATCCCGGAGGCCAAGGAGCTCCTGGCGCAGGAGGAATCGCAGCGCCTCATTGACATGGACAAGGTGGTGGAGCAGGCCGTTCGCCTGACCGAACAGAACGGCATTATCTTCCTCGATGAGCTGGACAAGATCGGAGGCACAGACGGGGGCTACGGTCCGGATGTGTCGCGGGAAGGGGTCCAGCGCGATCTCCTGCCCATTGTGGAGGGCTCCACAGTGACCACCAAGTACGGGATGATAAAGACGGACCACATCCTCTTTATTGCAGCGGGGGCGTTCAATGCCAGCAAGCCGTCGGACCTCCTTCCCGAACTCCAGGGCCGGTTTCCCATCCGGGTGGAGCTGGATTCCCTGTCCCTGGAGGATTTCGTGCGGATCCTCACGGAGCCCAAGAACGCGCTGATTACCCAGTACAAGGCTCTGCTCGCCACGGAGGACATGGAACTGATCTTTGGGGAGGACGCGGTACGGGAAATTGCCGGCATGGCGAGCAAGGTCAATGAGCGCATGGAGAACATCGGGGCCCGGCGCCTCCACACGGTGCTGGAGAAACTTCTCGATGAGATCTCCTTCGATGCCCCGGACATGAACGAAGAGCGGGTGGTCATCACCAGAGACTATGTCCGGGAGAAACTGCAGGAAATCCTGGAAGACGAAAACCTGAGCAGGTACATCCTATGATTCGGCATCGCGACAGGGCCACCGTGCTTATCGAGGCGCTTCCCTATATTCAGCGCTTCAATGGGGCCACGGTGGTGGTCAAGTACGGCGGGCATGCCATGGTGGACGAGGAGCTCAAGAGGAAGTTCGCCCTGGACATCATCCTCATGAAATTCGTAGGCCTCAACCCCATCGTGGTCCATGGAGGCGGCCCCCAGATCGGCGATTTTCTGAAAAAGCTCTCCATCGAGTCCGAGTTCGTGGACGGGATGAGGTATACGGACCCGGCCACCATGGACGTGGTGGAAATGGTCCTGGTAGGCAAGGTCAACAAGGAGATCGTCACCCTCATTAACCGAAACGGGGGAAACGCCGTGGGGCTGAGCGGAAAGGACGGCCGACTCATTACCGCGAAAAAAATGACCGTTTACAGGAAAAAGGGAGATGATGAACCTCCCGAGATCATTGACGTGGGCCTGGTAGGGGAAATCACCCGGGTGAACACCGGGGTGCTGGAGGCCTTCCCGGAAAGGGAGTTTATCCCGGTGATCGCACCTGTGGGTGTGGGCGAGGAGGGGGAGACCTACAACATCAACGCGGATTTTGTGGCGGCCCACATCGCCGCAGCGGTCCATGCCCGCAAACTCGTCCTCCTCACGGACACGGAAGGGGTCCTTGACGGCGAAGGACGCCTGATTTCCACCCTGAAGACCTCGCAAGCCGAAGAGTTGATCGGGGTGGGCACCGTCAAGGGAGGCATGATCCCGAAGGTCAAGTGCTGCCTGGAGGCCCTGGAGAAGGGCGTGGGGAAGGCGCACATCATAGACGGCCGGGAGGAGCACGCCATTCTTCTCGAAATCTTTACGAACGCCGGCGTGGGCACGGAGATCGTTCATTGAATGGAACGACCCCGGTTTGGGCGGAAGAGACTGCGCCCTCATTTGAAAAAGACGTCATTCCGGACGACCGACGCGAAGCGAGGAAGATCCGGAATCCACCGCCGCCATATCCTGAACCTGGATCCCGGATCGCGCCCTGTTTCACAGGGCTTGTCCGGGATGACGAAATGTAGTACGGCCTGTTTTCGAGACGGTATCGCCGTCCGAAAAAGACGTCATTCCGGACGAGCGACGCGAAGCGAGGAAGATCCGGAATCCAGGAAAACGCCGTCTTTTCGTGAACTTGTGGACCCCGGCTCGTGCCCCGCTTCACGGGGCTTGGCCGGGATGACGAACAGCGGTGCCTCACTCGCCGCAAGGGAGAACAACGACAATGAGTGCGAAGAACGATCAATCCTCTTCCACCAGGGAGCAGGCGGATACCTACATGTTCGAGACATACAAGCGCTTCCCGCTGGTGCTCGTCCGAGGGGAGGGATGCCGGGTGTGGGACGACACCGGCAAGGAGTATCTGGACTTTGTGGCCGGGATCGCGGTCTGTTCCCTGGGGCACAGCGCGCCGATCGTCACGCGGGTGATCGAGGAGCAGTCCCGCAGGCTGGTTCACGTCTCGAACCTTTACTACACCGAGCCCCAGGTCGAGCTTGCCCGGCTACTGGTGGAGAATTCCTTTGCGGGCCGGGTCTTTTTCTGCAACAGCGGGGCCGAGGCCAACGAGGCGGCCATCAAGCTGGCCAGGCGATACGCCGGGCAGCAGGGTCTTCCCGGGCTGCACAAGATTATATGCATGGAGAACTCTTTTCACGGCCGCACCATGGCCACCCTTTCGGCCACGGGCCAGGCCAAGGTCCAGCAGGGGTACGACCCGCTGCTCGAGGGGTTTCAGTTTGTGCCTTTCAACGACGCGGAGGCCCTTGAAAAGGCCCTGGACGACTCGGTGTGCGCTGTGCTCATGGAGCCCATCCAGGGCGAAGGCGGGGTGGTGTGTCCAGAACCGGGTTATCTCGAAAAGGTCAGGGCCCTTTGCGACGAACGCCGGGCCGTGCTCATCTTTGACGAGGTCCAGGTGGGCATGGGCCGGACCGGAAAGCTCTTCGCCCACCAGCACTACGGCGTGGAGCCGGATGTCATGACGCTCGCAAAAGCCCTGGGAAACGGCCTGCCCATCGGCGCCATGCTGGCCAGGGAAAAAATGAGCGGCGCCTTCGGTCCGGGAAGCCATGCGACCACGTTCGGGGGCACGCCGCTGGTGACGGCGGTCTCGGCCGCGGTGCTGAAGAGCCTTATCGAGGAAGGCCGGCTCGATCACTGCCGCCGGATGGGCGATCACTTCAAGGAAGGGCTGGAGGTCCTGGCCGGGAAGCACGCCGCCATCCGGACCGTTCGGGGAGCGGGCCTCATTTTGGGTGTGGAACTCGACCGGCCGGGCGCCCCGATGGTGGAGGCTTTTCTGGAACGGGGTTTCCTGGTGAACTGCGCCCAGGAAAACGTCCTGCGGTTCGTACCCCCGTTGATTGTGGAGCCCGAAGACATCGACCGGCTCCTGGAGGCGTTTGACCAGATACTGCGCGAGATGGATCGCGCGGACAAGGAATAAGGATGAAAAAAGATCTTCTAACCATCAAAGACCTCACGAAAGATGAGGTGAAAACATTGATCTCGAGGGCGCTCGAGATGAAGCGAAACGGACGGGACACCGGCAGGCCCCTCAGGGGATATACGATGGGGCTCATCTTTGACAAGGCATCGACCCGAACCCGCGTGTCTTTTGAAACGGCCATGTTTCGGCTCGGAGGAGACACCCTGTTTATGCGTCCCGGAGATACGCAGCTCTCCAGGGACGAACCCGTATCGGATACGGCCCGGGTGCTCTCGCGGTACCTGGACGCGTTGGTGATCCGCACGTATTCCCAGGAGCTCGTGGAAGAGCTGGCGCGGTGGGCCGATATTCCCGTGATCAATGCCCTTACCGACCGGTACCACCCGTGCCAGATCCTCAGCGACCTGGTGACGGTTGCGGAGGCAAAGGGGGATCTGGAAGGCCTCCGGATCGCCTGGATCGGGGACGGCAACAACGTGGCCCGCTCCTGGATCAACGCGGCGGCGGTCGTCGGATTTGAATTGGTGCTCGCCTGTCCTTCCGGGTTCGCCCCGGGCGGACCGGATCTCGATGCAGCCGGAAGAAACGTGCAGGTGGTGGAAGACCCTGCGGCGGCCGCCCGGGGCGCGGACGTGGTCAATACGGATGTTTGGATCAGCATGGGGCAGGACGACGAGAGGGACCGGAGGATGAAGGCGTTTCAGGGGTTTCAGGTGGAAGAGCGCCTGATGGCCCTGGCGAAACCGGATGCAATCTTCATGCACTGCCTGCCCGCGCACCGGGGGGAGGAAGTGAGTGCCGGTGTACTGGAAGGGGCGCAGTCGGTGGTGTTCGACCAGGCGGAGAACAAGATGCATTTGCATCAGGCTCTGTTGGAGAGCTTGATTTTGAGAAAATAGCCGGCGGGATTTTTTACCGATTTAAGCCCAAGGCTTAAATCGGTAAAAATGAGAGATATACACGAAGCCGGTTGTAGATTTTCGCGGCTCGCGCCGCTCCTACAGAGACGGCTTGGCCTCCCCTGTAGGAGCGGGCTTGCCCGCGAACATTGCACTAGGAAAAGAGAGAGGAATTCATCGTGAATGAAGCAATCAAAAAAATCGTCCTCGCGTACTCGGGAGGCCTGGACACCTCGGTCATCCTGAAGTGGCTCAAGGAAACCTACCAATGCCCGGTGGTGGCGTATGCGGCCGACCTGGGTCAGGGCGAAGAGCTCGAGGGGATCAAGGAGAAGGGCTTCCAAACCGGTGCGGAAGAGGTGGTGGTGGAAGACCTCCGGGAAGAGTTCGTCAAGGATTTTGTCTGGCCCGCCATGCGGGCGAACGCCATATACGAATCTACGTATATGCTCGGCACCTCGCTTGCAAGGCCGCTCATTGCCCGCGGACAGGTGGAAACGGCCCGAAGGCTGGGGGCCGATGCCGTGAGCCACGGGGCCACCGGAAAAGGCAACGACCAGGTGCGGTTCGAGCTGGGGTACATGGCCCTGGAACCCGGCCTCAAGATTATCGCCCCGTGGAGAACCTGGAAATTTAGGGGCAGGGAAGACCTCATGGCATACGCGAAGACCCATGGGATTCCGGTGCCGGTGACCAGGGAAAAGCCCTACTCCAGCGACCGGAATCTCCTTCACATCAGTTTTGAAGGAGGAATCCTGGAGGACACCTGGGCGGCCCCGCCGGAAGGCATGTTTCTGCTTTCGGTTTCGCCGGAGAGGGCGCCGGATCGTGCCACGGAACTGGAGATTGATTTCGAGCGGGGGGATCCCGTGGCCGTGAACGGGGAGTCGCTCTCCGCCGCCGGAATCCTGGCCCGATTGAACGAAGAGGGAGGAAAAAATGGCATCGGCCGGGTGGATATGGTAGAAAACCGGTATGTGGGGATGAAGTCCAGGGGCGTCTATGAGACCCCGGGCGGGACGATCATCCGGGCGGCGCACACGGCCCTCGAATCCATCACCCTCGACCGGGAAGTCATGCACATCCGGGACGGACTGGTGCCCAGGTATGCGGAAATGATCTATTATGGATACTGGTTCTCCCCGGAACGGAGAATGCTCCAGGCCTTGATCGACGAAAGCCAGCGGTCCGTGAACGGCACCGTGAGGCTCAAGCTCTACAAGGGCAATTGCATGGTGACCGGAAGAAAGTCCGACCATTCCCTCTACGATCCCGACTTCGCCACCTTCGAGGGAGACGAGGTGTACAACCAGCAGGATGCCGAGGGCTTTATCCGGCTGAGCGGGCTGCGCCTCAAGATCGCCCGGTTGTTGGAACAAGGGTCGAAGGCCCGTTGAGGCGGAGGGACAGACGATGACCCAAAAGGTCTGGGGAGGAAGATTCAAGGAGGGCATCCACGATGCGGTGAACAGGTTCAACGCATCGATTGGATTCGACCACCGCCTTTACGTCCAGGACATCGAGGGCAGCAGGTGCCACTGCCGGGTGCTGGCCAAGGAAGGTGTTCTTACCGGGGAAGAGGCCTCCAAGATTCTGGAGGCCCTGGGGGAAATCCAGCGGGAGCTGGAACGGGGAGGCATCTCCGGCCTCGATTCGTACGAGGACATCCACACCCTGGTGGAGAAGGAGCTCGTCGAAAGGGTGGGGCAGGTGGGAGAAAAGCTTCATACCGGAAGGAGCCGAAACGACCAGGTCGCGCTGGACGTGCGGCTCTTTGTGCGGGATGCGGTGGGGCGTGTGGACGGCCTCATCCGGGGCATGCAGGCGGTTCTCATTCGCCTGGCGGAGGATCACTTCGGGCTGATCATGCCGGGATACACCCATCTCCAGCGCGCACAGCCCGTCCTCCTCGCGCACCATTTACTCGCTTACTATGAAATGCTAAAAAGGGACAGGGAGCGTTTGCAGGACTCCCTGAAGCGTGTCAACACCATGCCCCTTGGAAGCGCGGCCCTGGCCGGCACCACATTCGACCTGGATCGGCGCATGGTGGCCGAGGAGCTCGGATTCGAACGCATCAGCTTGAACAGCATGGATGCGGTGAGCGACCGGGATTTTGTGCTGGAGTACCTGTTCCACGTCTCCGTGGTGATGATGCATCTGAGCCGGCTGAGCGAAGAGATCATCCTGTGGTCTTCCCGGGAATTCGGCTTCCTGGAGATCTCCGATGCCTATTCCACAGGCAGCAGCATCATGCCCCAGAAAAAGAACCCGGATGTGCCCGAGCTCATCCGCGGGAAAACGGGCAGGGTGTACGGAGACCTGGTGGCGCTCTTGACCGCCATGAAAGGGCTTCCACTGACTTACAACAAGGATCTGCAGGAGGACAAAGAGGCCCTCTTTGATGCGTGTGACACGGTGGAGGCGAGTCTTGAAGTGATGACGGGCCTGCTGGGGGAGATATCCTTCAACGGAGAGAGGCTGCGAGAGGCCGCGGGGGAAGGATATCTTGTTGCGACCGACCTGGCGGACTACCTGGTCCGGAAGGGGATGACCTTTCGAAGGGCGCACGAGACCGTGGGAAAGATGGTGGTTTTCGCCGTGGAAAGCGGAAAAGAACTCCATGAGCTCACCCTGGAGGAGATGAAGGGCTTTGCCAGAGGCATTGAGCCGGATGTGTACGAGTGGCTGGACCCGGAGTCCTGCGTGAAAAGGCGAAACACCGCCGGGGGGACGGGTCATGAAACCGTCCTGGAGAGTCTGAAGCGGGCGAAAAAGGAGATCGGCGATTGAGAATTCCTCCATGGGCGATCTTTGTGCTTGTCGCCGGGGCCGCGGGACTCTTCGCGTCATGCGGGAAGAAGGGGCCGCCCATTCTGCCCGAGCACCAGATGACCTTGAAGGTGGAGGCGTTGAGCGCTGAGACGAAGGACGGAATCCTTTTTCTGGAGGGCAGGGTGGTTTCGAAAGCAGAGGAAGGGGGACCCGAATCCGCCGAGGCCGCGGGCTGCAAGATCGACCACGGAGTTTACCCCCTCGACAGCCCGCCCTGCGAAGGGTGCCCGATTCGGTTTGTCGCCACACACCAGGTGGAGGGCGAGGTGGTCCGGGACGAAAGCTTCCAGTGCCGGGCCCGGGTTCCCCTCATGGCGGGCATCCATTATTTTCGGGTACGTCTCACCGGGCCCCGCGGGGAAACCGGCCCTCCGTCGCCGACCGCAAAGGTGGTCATTGAAACGGAAGAGAAAACGGCCATGTAAAAAGCCCTTAAAGAGCGGCCTCGATCCACTGGAATACAAAGGCCCATGCATCACTTTCATTACGTGGACAACGAGCTTTTCTGCGAAGAAGTTCCGGTTTCGAGGATCGCCGGGGAGATGGGGACCCCTTTCTATCTCTACTCCCACGCGACGCTCACGCAGCACTTCCGCGCTTTTGACAGCGCCTTCCAAGGGATCAGGCACCTGGTGTGCTTTTCCATGAAGTCCAACTCCAACCTCGCCATTCTGAGGCTGTTCGCCCGGATGGGGGGAGGAACGGATATTGTCTCCGGGGGAGAGCTCTACCGGTCCTTGAAGGCCGGGGTGCCTTCCAACAGAATCGTCTATTCCGGGGTGGGCAAAACCGCGAAGGATATGGGCTACGCCCTCGATTCGGACATTCTCATGTTCAACGCGGAGTCCGTCCAGGAGATAGAGGCCCTCAATCATCTGGCAGGCGAAAGGGGGAAGCGCGCACGGATCGCGCTGAGGGTTAATCCGGACGTGGATCCGAAAACCCACCCCTACATTTCCACGGGGCTGCGGCAAAACAAGTTCGGCATCGACATCCAGGAGGCAGTGGAGCGCTATTCCATGGCCGCGGAAATGGATCATCTGGAGGTTGCGGGCGTCTCCTGCCACATCGGAAGCCAACTCACCCGGTTGAGTCCCTTCGTGGATGCCCTTCGGAAATTGGTTCGGTTGATCCGGCGACTCGCGGATGCGGGGATTGCCGTTCAGTACCTGGATCTGGGAGGCGGTCTCGGAATCACCTACGAGCGGGAAGAACCGCCGCATCCCACGGAGTACGCGGACGCCGTAAAGAAAGAGCTGGCGGAGCTGGATTTGACGCTCATCCTGGAGCCCGGCCGGGTCATCACGGGGAACGCAGGCATCCTGGTGACCAAGGTCCTCTACGACAAGCCCACCCGGGAGAAACGGTTTTTCGTGGTGGACGCGGCCATGAACGATCTGATGAGACCCACGCTCTACGACTCCTTTCACGGCCTTCAGCCGGCGAAGTTGACGGGCCGGTCCAGGGTCCGGGCCGATGTGGTGGGGCCCATCTGCGAGACGGGGGATTTCCTGGCCAGGGGAAGAGAGGTGGAAGCCCCGGAGCCCGGGGAACTGCTGGCGATTATGAGCGCCGGGGCCTACGGCTTCAGCATGGCCTCCAACTACAACTCGAGACCGCGACCCTGCGAAGTGATGGTCAAGGGCGACCGATTCTACACAATCCGCGCCCGGGAGACCTTCGAGGATCTGGTGCGGGGGGAGTCCGTGCCGGATTTTCTGGAGGACGAAGCAGACGGCTGAGAGATGCCTTTTTTGTACAATTACCGGAATTTGCTTGGTTTTTATCGTGTTATACGATAACATAGTCTCGTGATGAAAAATCCCGCCCAGGCGCAGAATTATTCGCGGCTCGCGCCGCTCCTACAGAAAGCATTCACCCGCGTCCGGAGGAGCAGGTTTGTCCGCGATGCGGCACAGGCGGTCTCGACAGAGGGGTAATCGGGAAACGGATCCCTTCGCGATTTCATGACGCCTGGGGGTGCCGGCAGGAGGATGATGTTCGCGGCCGAAGCCGCTCCTGCAGAAATTTTTCCCGCCCCCCTGCGGGAGCGGGCT
>CAYVUX010000081.1:0-10468 GCA_964455075.1 uncultured Desulfobacteraceae bacterium
TAAAAATCAAACAGATAGCTGCTTCCAATTCAAGGAACTTTGGTTTAGCCTCCTCAAGCACCCGGCGTACCTCCCCGGCGAGCTCCGCGCTTTGCAAAGGCTTTAGCAGGAACGACCGGATGCCGATTTCCTTGGCCTTTCTCTCGGTGATGCGCTCGCTGAAGCCCGTGCAAAGAATGATGGGGAGGTCAGGGCGCACAGAAAGCATCTCCCGAGCAAGGCGGTCTCCGGTCAGTCCGGGCATGGTCATGTCCGTGATGACCAGGTCAAAGTTATAGGGCCGGGATCTGAACCGCTCCAGCGCTTCTGCAGCGTCCGTCGCCGTCTCCACCCGGTATCCGAAACGGGAGAGAATCCTTTGCATCATGTGGGCCAAGGTGACTTCGTCGTCCACGAAAAGGATTCGTTCATTTTGGAGCTCTCTCGGCTCCGGGCCAAGTCCCTGCTCCTTTTCGGAAACCGACTGCTCCACCACGGGGAAAAATACGGAAAATGTAGTGCCTTTATCGGGTTGTGATTCCACACTGATCCCTCCGCCGTGTCCGAGCACGATTCCGTGAACCACGGAAAGCCCCAGCCCGGTTCCCTCCCCCTTTTTCCGCGTAGTGAAGTAGGGCTCGAAAATCCGGTCGATGTAAATAGAAGGGATTCCGTGCCCCGTATCGGAGATCGTGAGCCGCGCGTATCGCCCGGGGGCAGCGAGCGCAAGATTCCCGATGTGTTCGGCATCAAGGACAACCTCATCGAACTCGACGCTCAGGCTCCCCCCGTCGAGCATGGCCTGGCTCGCGTTCGCGCAGAGGTTCATGATCACCTGGTGGAGCTGGGCAGGGTCGCCCAGGATGGGGCTGCACCGCTGGATTCGCTGTTGCATCTCTATGGTGGCGGGCAGGATAGACCGGAGCAGTTTAAATGTTTCCTTTGCGATCAAGTGAAACTCGAGCGGTTGGTATTCCTCTTCAGTCCGGCGGCTGAAGGCCAGAATCTGTTTTATCAGGTCCCTGGCCCTCTTTCCCGCCTTGATCACTTCCTGGAGGTTTTCCCATTCCTCGCTTTCTTCGGGCAAGCCCTGTATCACCAGATCGGTATATCCGAGGATGGCGGACAGCATGTTGTTGAAATCGTGCGCAATCCCTCCGGCCAGCACCCCAAGGGCCTCCATTTTCTGCGCCTGGCGGAGCTGTCGTTCCAGGGCGTTTTCCTCCCTCAAGTCGCGCATGACCGTCACAATATGGGTGATCCAGTCTTGGTCGTCCCGCACCGGGGAGACGGCGGCGGCCGCCTCGAATCGTCCGCCGTCCCGGGTTGCACCCTGAAGTTCACCGGTCCATGTCTTGCCGGAACCGACCTCGTCCATGATCCGTTTGTATTCGTCCTTGGGTCGATCCGGGGAGCGGAGCCTGCCGGCCCACATGCCGCGGGCCTCCTCGGTGGAGTAGCCGGTAAGTTGTTCAAAGGCGGGATTCGAGAACAGAATCGTTCCCTCGAGGTCGGTCACGTGTATGCTCTCGGCCGCCTGGTTGACAGCTTTTGAAAGGAGAGCAAGCTCCTTCCGGGTCTTTTTTCGTTCGGTGAGATCACGGGCTGTGCTGAGGACGGCCTGCCTGCCCCCATAGTCGATGAGCCTGGAAATGACCTCCGTAGGGATGCGGTCGCCGTTTCGCGCGACGTGCTCGATCTCAAATCGGTGATATCCGGTTTTGAGAAGTTTTTCGAAACGCCGGTCGAGAAATTGATGGTATTGAGATGCGTCGATGTCCAGGGTCCTCATCCGGAGCATCTCATTCTTTGTGTAGCCGAGACGCTGGAGGAGCGCGTTGTTCACCTCCAGGAAAGATCCGTTCAACTCGTGGATGTAAATGCCGTCTGCCGCATAGTTGAAGATCGTGCGGAACTTGGCCTCGGATTCCCTGAGCACGGATTTGGCCCGCTCCCTTTCGGTGAGATCCCGGATTGACGCGATGACTGCGGATTCTCCCTCCCAGGTCGTTTCCACAACTCGCATCTCACCGATACGGTTTTCTCCGCCGTCGCACGGGACCTTGATATCGGTGATTTCGCCGGAAACGAGCGGGAAGCCGAAGTCGCGTCCCTGAAGGCCGTTTTCGGCTGTTCCGAAGAAAGCGTGGGCGGCAGGGTTCGCGGAGATCACCTTCCTGTTCGCGTCGATCACGAGGATTGCATCGTCTGTTCGTTCAACCAGCTTCTCGAATGGCCTCGCCCTTTCCGGGACGTTGCGCTCGCCATGGTTCTGCTCGCCGACCGGTGCGTCCGCTTGTCCTGCGGTGCGTTTAAGAACCCCTATCAAGCCGCTTAGCTCTCCGGCAAGGTTCCGCATCTCCCTTGCCCTTTCTGGAGAGGCTCGACGGGCAAACTCCTCGGCCTTTTTCAGAATCGCTTCCAAAAGCGTGGAAGGGTCCCTCGGCCCGGGACTGGAGCGGGCCGCGAAGAGAACTGCAAAGAAGGTCAGGAAAAGCGCTGGGAAGACCATGGGCGAGCGTTCGGACGAACTGAAGACTGCAGAACGAAAGCGGTGGGCGGATCCAGGCGGAATCCCTTGGGCTACAGAGCGTCCCCTCCCGGGGTCAGGACTGCTTCGAGCCGGGACGACTTCAAGAAGGGCGGGCATGAGATTTTGTTTCGAAAACGCATGATTGCATGACGCACTTTCGAGCACCATCCAAGCCGGAGGTTTCGCAATTTTCACCTGCGTGGGACGTGGCTCTTGACGCCAGGCCATGATGGGGTGTGTGCCTGCTGCCGGGGCGAAAAAAAACCCGCACAAGACAAATGCCATCACTCCGGTGAGCGTGAGCCAGGATGTGGGCTCCTTCATGCCTGTCATTCCCTCGTAGGCTGCCGGCCTGGAGATTGTGTGCATAAAACCCAATTATAATTAATGCACCATAATATATTTTGGACGACTTATAAAGGAAAAACAGGCGGGTGGGGTTTTCGTTCAAGAAAATACATCATCCGCTGTTCCGGCGGCCGGATTTCATACTATGGCTTCGGGCTTTAGGAGTCCGGCGTGGGACAACGGCAATCCAGAACGGTTTTGACATGCTTCCATCTCTTTTCCATGATAATATCGTATATCTTTCCAGGAATGCGCTGTCCAAGAGCTCGCGGAAGAGGCAAAAGGGGCCGAGAGGCCCTCGCGAGGAGACAGGGAGACCGGTGGATCCCGGTTCCACCGGGTAAGCGGGAGTCGGGCTATCCAAATGCGTCGCGGGAATCCGGGGGTTGAACGAGGTCACCGGTGGGGATTGCCCCGGGGCAGGTCCATCCTGTTTTGAAAAAGGAATGAGAAATGGCTGGAAAACCAACCTACGAAGAACTGGAGAAAAGACTCCGTCAACTGGAAGGGGAGAAAACGGAGCTAAGGCAGAATGAAGCAGTTTTTCGACTTTTTTTTGAACTAAATCGGAACCCCGCAGCCATTATCTCCAAAAATGGGCGATACCTGAATGCGAATCCCGCATTTCTCGAATTTGTAGAAAAGCCGAAGGAAATCCTGCTCCAGATGCGTGTGTTCGATTTTGCTCCTTCCGGGAAAAAATTGGAGCAGGAAGGAGTTCACAAGACTGTTTGGGAAACGGGCGGAACGCTGGAGACCGAATATGTTGTCAACGGCAAAAATAAAGTATTGGAGCTCACCATGACACCGATCTCCTACCACGGAAGCGACGCGGTTCTCGGCGTGGGAAAGGACATCACCGAACAAAGAGAGGCCCTGGATAAGCTCCAGGAGAGTGAGGCCAAATACCGGCAGCTTCTGGAACACGCACCGGCAGGAATTTATGAATTTGATTATGCCTCCGGGAAGATGATGCGTGTCAACGAGGTTCTTTGTGAATACACCGGGTATTCGCAGGATGAACTCCTGTCCATGAACCCGCTGGATCTTCTCGCCGAGGAGACCAAACCCGCTGCTTCGGAGCGCATCCGGGAAGTCATGCAGGGAGGGAAGCCTCATGAGACCATGGAATACAAGATCCGGTGCAAGGACGGCCGGGAAATATGGGCTCAGGGCCGTGTCCGGTATTTCTATGAGGGAGACAGGGTGATCAGATCCCTCGCCATTATGCACGACATCACCGAACTCAAGCTGGCGGAATACAGGCTGCGCGAGGCCATGTTGCGTCACAATGAAGCGGTCAGGGCCGCGAATGTCGGGTTGTGGGACTGGGACCTCCTCACAAACAAAGTTCGCTATTCTGCCGAGTGGAAAAGGCAGATCGGATACGAGGAGCACGAAATCGGCGATGGCTACGAAGAATGGCGAAGCCGCGTTCACCCGGACGATTTGGAACCCACTGTCGAGAAGGTGAAGAATAGTATCGCCGAGGCGCGTCAGGACCACGATGTGGAATTTCGATTTCGTCACCGGGACGGTTCTTATCGCTGGATCTTGGCGCACGCCTCGATACTTCAGGATGAGTCCGGCCGCCCGGTTCGCATGCTGGGTTCCCACGTCGACATCACCGATCGCAAACGCGTCGAAGAGGAATTGCGAAAACGTGAAAGGCTGCATCGGGAGGCGCAGCGGGTAGCAAAGATCGGCCATTGGGAGCTCGATTCCCCTGAGGGAACGCCGACGTGGTCGGAAGAAATCTACCATATATTCGGGCTCGATCCGGACTCCGGCGAACCTTCTTTTGCGGCTCATGCAGACATTGTCCATCACGAGGATTGGCCTCTTTTGGATCGTTCCATCCGGGAACTGTATGCCGACGGAATGTCTTTTGATACTACGTTTCGAATATTGCGGTCGAACGGAGAAGTCCGCTGGATGCATGCGAAAGGTTCTGCAGGTAATAGCGAAACCGGCGGCGTTGGTCGAATGTTTGGAACCGCGCAAGACATCACCGATCTCAAGCAGGCGGAAGAAGAACGGAACAGACTGCTGGAACATCTCTTGCAGGTTCAAAAACTTGAGTCCATCGGCCGCTTAGCCGGCGGCGTGGCCCACGACCTGAACAACCTGCTTTCTCCCATTCTCGGCTACGGAGAATTGGTTTTTGAAGATACCACCGATAAAGATCCGCGCAAAGAACCTCTGGAAGAGATCTTAAAGGCCGGCAGGCGCGCCAGGGAATTGGTGCGCCACCTCCTGGCCTTCGGCCGCAAGCTGGCGCTGGAGATTAAATCCCTGGATCTGAACGTTCTCCTCAAAAATTTTGAAAAGCTCCTGATCCAAACTCTCCGGGAGGATATCGCTGTTCGGATTGTTTCGGCCGAGTCCCTTCCACTCATCAAAGGAGATGCAGGACGGTTGGAGCAGGTGGTGATGAATCTGGCAGTCAACGCCCGGGATGCCATGCCCGACGGCGGCACTTTGATGATCGAGACCAAAGAAACCGATCTGGATGAGGCCTACGCCCGGATTCATCAGGGGGTCACCCCCGGGCGGTATGTACTCCTGTCGGTTAGTGACACCGGAGAGGGGATGGACGGGGGTACGCTTGAAAAGGTGTTCGACCCCTTTTTTACCACGAAGGCGGAAGAGGAAGGGACCGGACTGGGCTTGTCCACCGTTTACGGCATTGTGAAACAGCATGGGGGAAACGTCTGGGCTTACAGCGAACGCGGACGGGGGTCGACCTTCAAGGTCTATCTGCCGGTTTCGACGGAAATCCCCGCCCCAGATGCCAAGGAAGCTGTTTCAAAAGAGCCTTCGGGGCTGCGGGGGTCAGCAACCGTTTTGGTGGTGGAAGACGAGAGACAGGTGAGAAACCTCGCCGTCGCCATCTTGAAGCGACAAGGGTACACGGTTCTTCCTGCGGCGGGGGGGCAAGAAGCCCTTGAGGTGCTGGCCGGCTGCGACGGACCGGTTCACCTTCTTCTGACCGACGTGGTCATGCCGGATATGAACGGCAAAGAGCTGTTTGAAAGGATCTCCCACTCGCACCCGGATATCAAAATCCTCTATATGTCCGGCTACACGGACAATGTAATTGTCGAGCACGGTGTGCTCGAAGAAGCCGTCCAATTCCTTGAGAAGCCTTTTACCGCCCGGGGCCTGGCCGCCAAAGTGCGGGAAGTGTTGGATCAGAAAGAACAGTCAGACCATTCATCCTCTCACAGGGGTTAGATCGACTTCGGATCAGCGGAGGCCGGATATTTTCAATAGTAAAGGTGCTGGTCCACATATCGGGCCAGGATCTCCGCCGTGGCCCTGGGCGGGCGGACGGTCAGATAGTTGTCGATAATGGCGTGGGCCATCTCGTGCGCCAAGACGCATCGTCGTGCAGCAGGGGGACATTATGCACGACTTTGTAGTGGAAGAAGGTTTCGGCGACCAGATTGCTGCCAAAGATGCACAAGAGGATGCTCTTCGAGAATTGGCTGAAGAACTGCACGACTGCGCACTCGTCGCCCGGCTCACAGCCCTTTACTGGATCGATAAATACGGATGGGACAGCCTCGTCGTTTCGCGGCAACCGCTTCTTTCGCCGGAATATGGCTTTGTCGTGCCTCACAACCGAAAAGCCTTGTCGGCGCAATTCAGCGAAGGCTGAAGATTCTGAACGAAACCGGTGAATATCGGCGCATCCAGGACAAATGGCTGGGAATCTACCAGGACCGGCTGGCGGGCGGAGTGGCCCATGACTTCAACAACATGCTCAGCGTAATCCTCGGGTATGTGGAGATGGCTCTGGATAAGACGGCCCTGACGGATCCTTTGCGCGCCGACCTGGAGGAAAGGCAGGCCGGCCATGAAATCTTTGTTCATGTCGGGGTATACCGCCAACGTGATTGCCCACCGGGGGGTTCTGGACGAAGGCGTAAAGTTTCTTCAAAAGCCGTTTTCAAAAATGGACCTGGCGGCCAAGGTGCGGGAAGTACTCGAAGGAGGATAGGGCGCCGCCCGGAGATGAGAGGTTTTCGGAATCTAAACCGCGTTTTGGGTGATGATGACCAGATGGGCCCTAAACGGTCTTCCGGGGATAAGTTGACAGGCGACGGATGAAATGATATCCCCTCTTGTAGGATGAGAGGAATAGAGGTGCCCGGAGCATTGTGCCTCCCCATTTTTGGAACCGTTCTCCGTTGGGTCGGCCATGGAAAATTCTTTCCTGTTTAGACCGATTCCGAGGGCAATGCCTGGCTGCGGACGCCTGCGGCCTCAGGGTGCTTTCTGACAAATGGGGCGAGATTCTCCTGGAATGCCATGGTTCTTTCGCGATTCGTACGTTGAGTTTCCATCCGGCCGGGATGCTTGATCCTCTCGGGATTTCTTTTATCGCCGCTGACATGTGCAGATGGACCGCAGATTGGAAGGCGCCTTGCATGAACCGCTGGGCCGCTCCGGTTTCATTTGTTCGAGAACTCGTCCGGGCCGTGCTTGGTGCATAAATCCGCGGCGACCACAGCCTTCGGCCCCGTGTGTTGCTCGGATTGTTCCCGCCGGGAGGGGCGGGGGCCAAACCTTATTTACGGAGAATCTCCGGTATGGTGAAAAGGTTGGTGTTTTTGGGGTTCGGCGCATTGTTCATGGCCGTCGGCTCCATGGGCTGTGACGAGGATTTGTCCGGTTCCCGACGTGTAAAACATGTGAAGATCGGCGTTATCTACCCCCTCTCTGGCGAGAATGCCGCCACCGGCGAGGATCTTCGGGCCGGTGCAGAGCTTTCTGCAGCGATGATCAACGGCTCTTTTCCGCTGGACTTTCCGTTGGCCAGGGAGGAAGGCCTTCCTTCCCATGATTATGCCACCATTCAAATTGTTTTTCGGAATTCAGAAAGCGATCCGCAGAAGGCCGCCGACCAGGTCGAAGAGCTGGTGAACGATGAGCACGTGGTGGCCGTCATGGGTTGCTACAGCAGTACGGTGACCGCGGCGGCCAGTGAGCGCGCGGAAATGATGCAAGTGCCGTTTCTGAACGCAACATCTACCTCACCCGTCCTCACCGAACGGGGTTTTCGATGGTTCTTTCGGACAACGCCGAATGACCATATTTTTGCCGAGAATTTTTTTGCTTTTCTCGGGGAACTTTCACAGAGGCCGGAAAATGAGGTGCCGAAACGGATTATCCTGGTATATGAGAACAGGGTTTGGGGAACCGGCGTGGCCCGGGAGGAAAGAAGTCTGGCAATGATGCAAGATTACATTATTGCCGCGGAGATCCCCTACGACAGCCTGGCGCAGGATTTTACAGAACAGGCTATACGAATCAAGCGCAATCTGCCGGGTGTTATACTCCAGGCCTCGTATGCCTCCGATGCCGTGCGCCTTATCCGGGCTTATAAGGCCCAAAATGTTTGTCCGGCAGCCGTCTTGGGAATGAATGCCGGTTTCATCAGCCCGCAGTTTTTGGACAATCTGGGAGCGGATGCAGAGTACATCTTCAGCCGGGATGTGTGGGCTCGCGATCTGGGCATGAGGAACCTCCTGATACGGCGGGTAAATGACATTTTTGCGGAGCGCTATGGACGGGACATGACCGGCAACTCCGCGCGGTCTTTTACGGGGCTCAACACCCTGGTCCAAGCGATTGACCGTGCCCGGTCTCTGGAACCGGAAGCCGTGAGAAGAGCACTCGAGGAAACGTATATCGAGAAAGAAAAGCTGATTATGCCATGGGAAGGGATTTCTTTCGATTCGGAAACTGGGCAGAACGTGCTTGGGAGAGGCCTGATCGTGCAGGTCCAGGGAGGCGAATACGTCACAGTCTGGCCTTCGAATATTGCATCTGCGGCCCCGATCTGGCCCGCCCCCGGATGGTCGAAAAGGGCGAAAACTGAAGAAAATGCGAAGAAAACGGCCTTTTAGTAATGGAGCAGGGCTGTCCAGGCATATCGTCGGCCTGCTGTTTTTTTTCGGCATCGTCCCGTTGATGGTGTTGGCTGTTTTCGTTTTTGTTTTTTACTTTCAAGGACAAAAGCAGGCCGTATTGAACCTGCAAAAAGAAGTTGCCAAAAGGCTGGCCGCGAAAATATCGGACCATCTTGAACGGAGAACAGATCAGATTGAGCTGTTCGCACATTTCCTGGATTTCGAAAAACAGACCGAACGAGAGCTGGTATATCGCCTGAATGATCTCCTGGCTCATTGGCATGAGTACGACGTCATCACAGTCGCCGACCGCGAAGGGCAAGAGATCTGCAAGGTTTCTCGCTACTACACCTTTTCCCCGGATGAGCTGAGCAGACTCCCTCCCGATGAAGTTCTGGAGGCAGTCTTGAGGGGCCAGACCCATATCAGCCGGATTAACCTATCGCCCGAAAGTCAATTACCCCGCGTCCGGGTTACATCTCCTGTCCGGGATTTTCGTGGTGTCGTTCAGGGGATCATTGCTTTGGACGTCAACGTCTCCATGATGTGGAGACTCCTTTCCAAATATCGAATTGGTACGCATCGAGAAGCCTATGTCGTGGATGCCGATGGAAGTCTCATCATACACGAAAGCATTTCCTCCGTTCTGAAGAGGAAGAATTTGAAGAATATTGAAGGCGTGAAAGCACTACTGGCTGGCAGCATCGGTGCGTTCGAATACGATGGTCTTTCCGGAGGCCGCGTAGTTGGAGCCAATGCCCCGGTTTCCCTTACCGGCTGGGGCGTATTGGTGGAAGAACCGGTGAGATCAGCCTACCGCGAGCTCTATATGTTGTCCGCGATTTTCCTGGCATTGTTTGTCTGCACCATTGCCTCCGCCTTCCTGTTTGGGCTCCGGTTCAGCAACAAACGCATCATCGAACCGGTCAAGGCCTTGAAAGAGGAGGCCGCCAGCGTTGCCCGCGGGGATTTTACCAGGCGTGTGGACATGGGGAGACCCGACGAACTAGGGCAACTTGGCGAAAGTTTTAACAGGATGGTGGATCGTCTCCAGGAGATTACGGTGTCCCGGGATGAGTTGGCCAGAGAGATCGAAGACCGCAGGGCCGTGGAAGAGTCCCTGCGACGCAGTGAGGAGAAATACCGGGACGTTTTTGAGAACACATCCGACCTGCTCTGCATCCACGATCTGCAAGGCAATCTGATTGAAACCAACCTGGCTTTCAAAGAAAAGTATGGATACGGTGAGCAGGAACTGTGCGGGTTGAATCTCGGGAGCCTGATTCCGGAAAGATACAAACATCAATTTGATGACTATTTGCAGAGGATCAAAGAAAATGGAAAAGACAGCGGCTTGTTGCGGGTAATGACTAAAGAAGGGCAGGAGATTCTGCTCGAGTACAGCAACTCTCTGGTCTTCGACGCAACCGGGCCCGTGGCGGTGAGAGGGTCGGCAAGGGATGTTACGGAGGCGTGGCTGGCCCAGGAAAGGCTGAAAGAGAGCGAGGCGAAGAGTCGGGCCTTGTTGAAGACCATTACCGAGACGGCGATATTGCTGGACCGTCAAGGCAACGTATTGGCGGTCAACCAAGTGGGGGCCGTGAGACTCGGCTACAAAGAAAGCGAGATTCTCGGGTGATCAGCGACAATTAGAATTCCCGCCTGACGACAATTAGAATTCCCGGAT